>JAITOC010000079.1 GCA_031290175.1 Coriobacteriales bacterium
GCATCTCACTCCTTTGTCTGCAAACGTAGTATCCTATTATAAAGTGATTTGTGCACATGAATAGGGGAGAAGGTGCGGTAATGGCACTTCAGATTCTGACCGGCGAGTCAGGCAGCGGCAAGACCACATGGTTGCAGGCTCTCATCGAGCGCAAGAGAGCGCAGGGGTGTGAAGTCACAGGCGTGCTCAGCCCGGCTGTCTTTCAAGACGGGGAGAAGGTCGCTATCGACGTGGTGCTGCTTTCACATGACGAGCGTTTTGAGCTGGCTCCCCGCAAGCAATTTGGCAAAGCGGTCGATGCACCGGCTGCGCGTCATGAAAGTGACGGACAAGGTGCAGCTGACGCGAGCCCTGAAGCAGGCAACCCAGGCGCAAGCGACGCATCGCCCTTGGGTGCTGAGACCTGCTGGGGCTTTGATGAATTGGCGTTCGCTCGGGTAAACGAGTACCTCAAGACACTGTTTGTGGGCAGCGGAGAACCCCTTGCCGCACAGCAGGTACCCCTGCTCATAATTGATGAACTCGGGCCCTTGGAGCTCGTGCGCTCAGCCGGTTACACCGAAGCGCTGAAGTTGCTTGACGAGGAGCGCTACAAAGACGCTATCGTTGTGATACGTCCCTCGCTCTTAGCGCTGGCACAGGAGCGCTGGCCGCACGCAGAAGTGATAATGCCGCAAGCCGAAATGTTCCAAGAAAACAACGATTAATCCCGTCATTGCGGGCTTGACCCGCAATCTCGATTCTTGAAAGTGCAGGTAGATTGCGAGTCAAGCCCTGGGTGACGGGGTGGGGAGCAATCAATCGGAACTTCCCTGATTCTCCGCTGGATACTTCGTATGCGCCGTCACGCAGAATGACGTGATAAATCAACAGCGCTCTAAACTCCCTGAAGCTCCCCGATGACCTGGTAATAGAGGGGTTCACCGGCGCAGGCTTTGCAGAGGATCTTTCCATCCTTCTCGACATGGCGGTTGTCGAGCACATGCTCTCCGCAGGATTCACATACGACGTGCACCTTTGGGCTTCCGGGCAAATCGTATTCGGTGAGCTCGAGCTCTACCTCCTGGATTCGGAACATCTCCTCATCTGAGAACTGATTGAAGAACTCGACAAGGTCTTCACCGGGTTTTGCTTTCTCGAAGTTCTTCGAGGCAATCCGGATGGCCTTCTTTGCGTTCATGTCATAGAAGGATGCGGCCATTTTGCCAAAGTCATGCCACTTCAGGCGACGCTTGCCGATATGGCAACCAGCCACCGAGGTAAGTGCGTCTGCAAGGCAGCGGTCAGCCTCGACAAAGGCAACAAGATCCCGATAAGAGTCCGGATCCTCTATCTCAAAATAGCGTAGCGCGATACGTGCGATACGTGTTCCGATAATCTGCCCGGCGCAAAGGTGACCATGAAAACTAACGGCTTGCTTAAGATCCTCATCAAAAGTTCTGCTCATCATAGATCCTCCCTGTAGTTGAAAGAGTAGCAACGAGGATTTATGGTACCAGTTGCAGGGAAAAGTGCAACCAGCCTTCATATATGAGATAGCCACCGCGCCAGCGGCTTGGTACAATGCTTCCTGCGCCCTCGTAGCTCAGGGGATAGAGCACAGGTTTCCTAAACCTGGTGCCGCAGGTTCGAATCCTGCCGGGGGCACCAATTATCTGTAACGTTTCTGCCCTTACCAACCTTAGCAGCTGCGCTCAAGCATGAGGTCGGGCTCATGTGCGAGGGTGGCTATGGTAACGCTGTCGGCGTAGTCGTCGATGGCGCGGCGCATTCCTGCCCAGAAGGTCGAAGAGCTACAGCTTCCCTGGTTTGGACAGTCATCCGCATCACCCGCAAGGCAGGCGACGGGGTTAAAGCTGCCCTCTGAACTGCGCATGATGTCGCCTGCGGTTATCTGTTCAGCGGAGCGAGCGAGCAGGTAGCCGCCTTGTTGTCCGCGGACGCTTTTGAGGAGCTTTGCTTTCGTGAGTGCCATCACCAGCTGCTCAAGGTATTTGAGCGAGATTCCCTGCCGTCTCGATACTTCTGAGAGAGGGACAGGGCCGTTACTCTCGTTCTGCGCGATGTCAATGACAAGGCGCAGTGAGTAACGGGCTTTGGACGATGTTTTCACGGTCTAATAGTCTTCTTCAAGTTCATCGTCTTCATGGATGTCGCTCTTGGGCTTTTTCAGCCCCTCGATGAGGATATCGTTCTTCTCGGCGTAGTCCCAGAGGGCAGCGTGGATGGCTTCCTCGGCGAGCAGGGAACAGTGCACTTTGATGGGGGGCAGGCCGTCGAGCGCCTCGCAGACTGCGTTGTTGGTCACCTTCAGAGCCTCCTGCACATTCTTGCCCTTGACGAGCTCGGTTGCCATGCTGCTTGTTGCAACGGCGGCAGCGCAACCAAAGGTCTTGAACTTGACGTCGCGGATGATACCGGTGTCGTCGATGTCAAAATAGACTCGCATGATGTCGCCACACTGCGCATTACCCACGGTGCCGACTCCACTCGGGTTCTCGATCTCTCCCATGTTACGGGGGCTTGTGAAGTGATCCATCACTTTTTCGCTGTATGCCATGTTTTGCTCCTATTTCACTGCCGAAAGGGGTTTCTTGCCTGCTATAAAATCTTCGAACAGGGGGCTCATCTTCCTGAGATGCTCAACCACCTGCTTAATTGCCTCAACCGTATAGTCGATGTCCTCAAGCGTCGTCTCCTCGCCTAGGCTTAGCCTGAGGGAGCCATGGGCAATCTCATGTGGCAGCCCGATCGCCAGCAGCACATGGCTGGGGTCGAGTGACCCAGATGCGCAGGCAGAACCGCTTGAGGCGAGGACACCCTTCTGCTCAAGCGACAACAGAAGCGACTCGCCCTCGACAAACTCGAAGCTGATATTCACGTTGCCCGGCAGACGCTGGGTGCGGTGCCCATTGAGTCGCACGTGCTCCACCTCTGCAAGCACGCGGTCGATGAGGTGGTCACGGAGCTTAAGCTCGTGAGCCACGCGCGCCTCGAAGTGCTCCAGGGCGATATCGAGTGCGCGAGCCATCCCCATGATGTAGGGCACGTTCTCGGTACCGGCACGACGTTTGCGCTCCTGCGCACCACCGTGGAGGAACGAGCGTGTCTTGATGCCCTTGCGGATGTAGAGGAATCCCACCCCCTTGGGCCCATGGAACTTGTGCGCTGAGGCGGAAAGCAGGTCAATCCCGAGTTCATCCACATCAATGGGCACCTGCCCAACCGCTTGTACGGCATCGGTATGAAAGAGAGCCCCGTGCTCGTGGGTGATGGCTGCGAGCTCTTTGATGGGCTGAAGCGTGCCGATCTCGTTGTTGCCAAAGATGATGGAGACCAGCGTGGTGTCGGGGCGCAATGCGGCGTCGAGATCCTTGGGATCGACCAGACCATCAGCATCGACGGGCAGGTAGGTCAGTTCGTATCCTTGCTGCTCAAGCCATTCTGCACTGTGTGAGGTAGCGTGGTGCTCGATGGAGGTGGTGATGATATGGCGACCTTTGGCTTTATAGGCGTCAGCCGTTGTCTTGAGCGCCCAGTTGTTGCTCTCGGTGCCACAGGAGGTAAAGTAGATATCCTGTCCATTGGCGCCGATGTGTCCTCCAATGCGTCTGCGGGCATCAGTGATGGCTGCGCGGGCGCGTTGGCCGAGCTCGTAGAGTGATGAAGGGTTGCCATACTGCTCCGTGAAGTAGGGGAGCATCTCTTCAACAACCTCAGGAAGCACCGAGGTTGTTGCGGCATTATCGAGGTAAATCTGTTTAATCACGGTCGTTCCTTTCAACAGAGATGCTTTTCAGCCCTATAGGGTTCCGGCGGCGCGGGCGGCCTCGACTTCATCCAAAGCCTCCTGTGGTGTTGCGTCACAGCTGCCGTCGCCCCATGCGAGCACCTCAACAGGGTCACCAACCCGCGCGGAGCCTTCTTTGCGCACATAGCTGAAGATGCCTTCGCGCGGAAAGATACAGTCCCCGGCAAGATGGTAGATAGCGCAGCGAGTGTGGCAGACTTTGCCGATCTGGCTGATCTCGACTTCAGCATCGCCGACTTTCAGCAGCGTGCCTATCGGAATGCTGTGCAGGTCAAGCCCATCGGTCGTGATATTCTCGGCAAAATCGCCCGCCTTGACATCAAGCCCCATGGCGCGCGCCTTGGCAATGCTTTCCTCTGCGAGAAAGCTCACCTGACGATGCCAGTCGCCCGCGTGTGCGTCACCCTCGACCCCACTGCCGACGAGGATACGTGTAGTGCCGCTCGCAATGGGTGTCTTGCGCGTGCCTTTGCGTGTGGAGACGTTGATAGAGGTAATCGTGCCACGAACAACTTTGGCGAGAGCGTTGGCAGCCTCAGCTGACGCTCTGTCAGTGCTCGCGCAACAGTCGCATGAAGTTGCCAAATACCTCACCTCTCTGAAACCTTCTGTCAAGGAAGCACAGTATAGAATAAATTGAAAGTAATTCCTAGAGGTTTAGTATGAATTGCAGGTTACGGTTTGGTTGCTTGAAGAGTATCACGGAGTCGATGGAGTGGCGGGAGCCTTGCCGATGTAGACCGTCACCGTTGAACCGACCGCAACGGAGTCGCCACTGGCCGGATCCTGCCCGACCACATGACCAAGCTCGCTTACAACGTTGGTCTCCAGCTCCTGTGAGTTGATGAAGAGTCCAAGACCACGGAGTTCCGTGGTTGCTTGAGCAAGTGTCTTGCCCGTCAGGTCGGGTACAGTAACGGGCTCAGGGCCAGCTGAGAGGGTCAGCGTGATGGTCGACCCCTTTGCTATCTCAATCCCGCTGGTCGGATCCTGGGAGATAACGGTGCCTGCCGCCTGACTGCTGTACTGTGAATCGGCATACATGAACTCAAGTCCGGCCTCTGTCAGATAGCGCTCTGCATCTTCAGCGGTCAGCCCCACAACCTGGGGCACGCTGGCCATCTCCTTGCCAAGCGAGAGGTTGACCGTAATGGTCGTCCCCTTCTTGACCGACTCACCTGCCTTGACGTCCTGGGCACACACACGACCTTTCTCGACATTCGGGTCGTTTTTAGGTGTACCTTCGATATACACGAGTCCACGCTTGTCCAGTGCTGAGCGCGCATCTTCAGGTGTGGTGTTCACCAGTTCAGGCACTTCAACCATTTCAGGGCCGTTGGAAAGGATGACCGTGACCTTCGCACCCTTCTTGACCTCCTGGTTTGCAGCAGGATCCGTGCGAATAACCCGCCCTTTTTCAATCTCGTCGTTGTACTCAGAGGTGCCGAGAACAAACTCGAGCTCGTTATCTGCGAGCTTGCCACGGGCTTCGATCTCAGTCGCGTTCTTCAGATCGGGAACCGTTACCATCTCATCGGCGCTCCCGCCGCCATTCAATAAGAAGAAGGCGATAATCCCGCCAACGGCTATGACCAGTATGGCCGCGACGACTGCGATGATGATGGCGCTCCGCCGACTCCGCTCTTTTTCCTTATCAGCACGAGAGCTTGAGCGAACCGTCAAGGGAACCTCGTTGCTACGCACGGAGGGCATAACCGCCGTTTGCACGGGGGGAGCCTGTCTCCCAGCACCATTCCCACCAGAGCCTGCGCCCAGAACCGCACCGTCTCGACTGCTGCGATCGAGAACGCGTGTCCGGGCAGTGGGGTCGACGACGCCGGAATCTATGGGGCGACCGGCCAGATAGTTGTTCAATGCCGTACGCATCTGATCTGCGGTGCTATAACGCTCCAGAGGGTTCTTGCTCAGCGTGCGCATGATAATCGCTTCAAGCGCCGGGTCGAGGTCGGGTTTCAACTCACTCGGGGGGACGGGCTTTTCGTTGACCTGCTTCAGGGCGACAGAGACGGCATCGGGACCTTCAAAGGGGACGTGTCCTGTAACCGCCTCGTAGAGCACGACGCCCAGGGAGTAGAGGTCGGTCGCTGAGGTTAGCGGCTTGCCTTGTGCCTGCTCAGGCGAGACATAATAGGCGGTACCGAGCACGCTGCCTGTCTGCGTCATCGATGAGCCATTGGCGCGTGCGATGCCAAAATCCATGACCTTTGCATTGCCGTCGGGCTGCACCATGATGTTGTGGGGCTTGATGTCACGATGGATGATGTCGTAGCCGTGCGCCACCGTTAGGGCGGAGCAAACCTGTGAAGCGACCTCCGCCGCTTTGCGCTGGTTGATAGCGCCCCGCTGGTTGATAGCGGTCTTGAGGTCAGTGCCGCGCACATACTCCATGACGATGAAGTAGGTGTTGTCTGCATCGTCATGACCCCAATCGTAAATGTTGACGATGTAGGGGCTCTGGAGGTTGGCAGCTGCCTGTGCCTCCTGCTTGAAGCGGGCGGCAAAGGTGGGGTCGGCAGCATACTGCTTCAGCATCACCTTGACGGCCACCGTGCGCCCGAGCGTTTCATCGGTCGCTTTGTAAACCTCGGCCATCCCGCCGATGCCGATGCATTCTGTTAGTCGATATCGGTTCCCGAATACTCTGTTCAGCACGTTTTTCTCCCAACGAGATGTCTTGCAGTATAGTATACCTTACCCATAGGTCACGACCAAAGACTCAAAGATATTCTGGGCTTTGCGGCTCGCTGAACCGCTGTCTGCGTCCTCGACAACAATGGCGACCACGTAGTTGTGCCCCTTGATCTCAATATAACCCACGAACCAGGAATCCTCCACGTCGCGCCCATCGCGCGAGGTTTGTGCTGTGCCCGTCTTGCCGTAGACCGTATAGCCTCCGACCTGAGCCTCCATGCCGGTACCGCCGGTTACGACGCCGAGCATGGCATCCTGCACCTTGGCAGCAACCCCTGGAGACAGCGGTGTATACAGGGCTGTTGGCGTCGTTGTTGAGACGGCCTTGCCCTCCGAGCTCAGCACGCAATCCACGACATAGGGCTTCATGAGTATGCCATCGTTTGCCACGGCGGAGCCCACCATCGCCATCTGAAGCACGGTTGCCTGTGGGCCTGCGGGGCTCTTGTGTCCCCCACCTTGCGTGCCAACCGGTTGTCCCACGCCAGCCCAGGCGGTCTCCCACTGGGTCATCTCTGAGGGGTCGGGCATGAGTGAGGTGGTCACGTCAAAATCGGTATTGAGGGTTTGGTTAAAGCCGAAGCGCTCTGCCGCCTGCACGAGGGAGGAGGCACCTAACTCGTCTGCGACCTGCGCAAATACGGTGTTGGAGGAGTAGGCAAAGGCAGTCTTGAGGCTGATGATACCAAAGGCGTCGTTGCCGTGGTTGGTGATGGGCGCATTGCCTATCTCAAGGGAGGCAGGCGCGTCATAGCTGCTGTCCAGCGTGATACTGCTGGAGGTGAGCGCGGCGGAGAGCGTGACTATTTTGAAGGTTGAACCGGGCGCATAGAGCGCCTGGGTAGCCCGGTTAAACAAGACGGAGTTGCCGCCGCCGAGCCCTGTGCCGTCGTCGCCGGTGGCACCGAGGATGCTTACGACGTCATTTGTGTTGTAGGTTGGTGCGCTTGCCAGAGCCAGCGTTGCGCCCGTCTCCGCATCAAGCACCACAACGCCGCCGACCTCGCCCTCAAGTTCCGCCTCCGAGCTGCGTTGCACCTGTGCATTGAGCGTCAGGCGCACGTCATTGCCCGGCACGGCACTGCCGGCAAGGGCATCGAGGGCGTTTTCCCAATTGGCAAAATCACTCTGCCCAGAAAGCGTTTCGGCGTAGCGCGATTCGACCCCTGCGGCTCCAAAGTCCCGTGTTGTATAGCCAACGACATGTGTGGCAAGACTGCCCTCGGGGTAGCTGCGGATCCAGTTGCCCTCGGCATCCTGGGCGCTGTAGGCAAGCACCACGCCATCGCTTGTGAGGATGGTGCCCCGCTGTACGTTTTGTGTGCGCTCGACGGTGTGCGAGTTGCCCGGCTCTTCGCGAACATGCTCCGCATCGATAACCATGTGCCAGGTCAGGTTGCCGATGAGCAACGCAAACAGGCAGGCAAAGCCGGTTATGACTATGGTCAGACGCCTGCCAAGGGTCACGCGACCCAACACGCTGCCGTCAAGGGTGGTCGTTCCCTGGAGCTCCTTCTCAAGCCCGCTCCCTGAATCCCCTGCGCGCAACAGGAGGCCGACGATGATAAAGCTCGCCAGCAGGGAGGATCCGCCCTGGCTCATGAAGGGCAGGGTCACGCCCGTAAGGGGGATGAACTGCGTTACCCCGCCAACGATTACGAAGGCCTGAAACGAGATAGCGACGGTCAGCCCAACTGCAGTAAAGGCATCCACATCGGAGTGCGCGCGTGAGGCGATGGTAAACCCACGCACGGCAAAGAGCAGGTAGAGCAGCAGTACGGCGCTTGCGCCAAGCAGACCCATCTCTTCAGCTATGGCGGCAAAGATGAAGTCTGAAGCAACGACGGGGATAAGCTCGGGCATCCCGCGGCCAATCCCGGTACCAAAGAGATCGCCGTCGGCTAGCGAATAGAGCGCCTGCGTGAGCTGCCAGCCCGTTGTCTGTTTATACGCCCAAGGATCGATCCAGGTGTCGAAGCGCGCCTGCACGTGCGTAAACAGAAAGTAAGCGGCAACCACGCCAACGAGGGCAAGGACGCCTCCGCAGAGCACATAAAAGCGTCGCCCTGTGGCCACATAGAGCATGATGAGGAACAACCCAAAGAACAGAAGCGCGCTTCCAAGATCACGCTCAAAGACGACGATGAACAGACTGACGACCCACATGAGGAGGAGCGGTGCCAAAGTGCGCAGGTCGGGGACGGTAAAGTTGCCGATGCGCTTGCCTGCCACCGAGAGCATCTCGCGGTTATCCGCAAGGTAGGCGGCGAGGAACAGAGCGATGAGCACCTTAGCTACCTCGCCAGGCTGGAAGGAGAATCCCCCCAGGCTCAACCAGATCTTTGACCCATAATGCTCGACGCCGATGACGGCAGGCAGTATCAACAAGATGATACCGGCCAGCATGAGCGTGTACTTGTAGGTACCGAGTTTGCGAATCGAGCGCACGATCAGAAGCGTCGCGATCATGGCGGCGATACCGACGAACAACCAGAGCACCTGGCGTCCGGCGAGTTCAGGAGCAAGGCGCATGACAAAGGCGATGCCTATCCCTGAAAGCGCAAAGGTTATCGGCAGGAGAGCAGGATCCGCATTGGGAGCGAGCTTGCGGATTGCAAGGTGCGAGGCGATAAAGGCGGCAAAAAGACCGAGCGGCACGGCAAGGGTCTGGATATTCAGAGGCTCGCCGTCATTTAAGATGGCAAGAATGAACAGCAGGATGATGACGGGTGAAGCCGCCAACAGCAACAACAGTTCTGTCGTTCGCCGGTTCATTTTTGAGAGCTGTCCGTTAGCTTTCGGGCACCCTCCAGCGCCTCGCGTGCGTTATCAACTGACGAGAACCCGGCACCCTCCTGGACGCGTTGGGCAAAGGTGGGGGGCAGATCGCTCATCTTGATCTTCGTCTCCTCCTCAAGCCATTGCAACTTTACGCCGGCAACATCGCCGGGCAACCCCCGGTAGATGGAGACGTAGCCGTTCTCCTCTATGAGAAAAGCGGCATTATGCGCATAGAAGAAGACCCCGCCGATCGCGCTGGCGATAAGGAGGACAAAAACAAGCAGGAAGACGGCGATGCTCCACCTGAAGCGGCGTTTCTGCTTTGACAGCACGTGCTCCTCGGTATTGACAACATTGACGACGATGACCGTGATGTTGTCATAACCGCCCGCATCTCGAGCTGCCTCGACGAGGGCATCAGCTGCCTCCTGCGGGTCTGCGTGTGCTTGTAGCAGTGACGCGATATCTGAAAGCTCAAGCATGCCAGAAAGGCCGTCCGAGCACACAAGCAGGCGATCGCCACTGTTCAGGGCAAGCTCGTAGATGTCCGGCTGGGTGTTGTGCTCGTTGCCGAGCACGCGTGTGATAACCGAGCGATTGGGATGCACCCGCGCTTCTTCAGAGGTTATCTGACCTGCGGAGATAAGCTCCTCGACGAGGGAGTGGTCGCGGGTTATCTGACGCAGGCGACCATCGCAGAGCAGATACGCGCGCGAGTCGCCCACTTGGGCGATCAGGAGGTGATTGTCTTCGATGATGGCTGCTGTCAGGGTTGTGCCCATGCCGGCTTTGCCAAGCCCGGTGAGCGCGCCTTCGATGATGGCCTCGTTGGCATCCACAACGGCCTGCTTGAGGAGCTCGGGGTCGGCGGTTGTAAGCTCTGCCTCCATGAGTATCTGGATAGCTATCTCGCTCGCGATCTCACCTGCCGCATGCCCACCCATGCCATCGGCGACGGCAAAGACCGGCTCCTTGACCAGCAGGGTGTCCTCATTGTTCCCCCGCACACAACCGAGGTCAGTACGAGAGCCATACGTCAGAGGGGCAGGTGTTGTGCTGCGCAGGGCGGTCATGAGCGACCCACGCGCAGAGTGACATCGCCTATGCTCACCGTATCGCCTTCCTGCAATGAGAAGGCGCTCGTGATTTCCTGGTCATTGACCTTTGTGTGATTGGTCGAGCCAAGATCCTCGACGATAAGCCCCTCAGCCAGGCGCGAGAAGCGAGCGTGGCGCCCGGACACATAACTCGCGGCGATGACGATGTCTGCGCCCGGTGCCCGCCCGACCACCACCGGGCTGGTCACTGCAAGCTTGATGCCCCGCAATTCACGGGGCCCCTGCTCGACAGCGATGGTCCAGTTCTTGCTTTTGCGGTTCTGACCGCGCACGAGCCCCACGCCTGTTCGCATGACTGCGAACAGAAAGAGGAACAGCAGGGCGATAAGTAAGACTCTGCCTGCGAATAAAGTAACATCGATCACGCGCGGAACTCCAAGACGGTTATGCCGATGGTTATCTGATCTCCGTCCCGCAAAAGCGCCTGATTGACAGGGCGGCTGTTGAGCAGGGTGCCATTGGTCGAGTTGAGGTCAGCAAGCTTCCAGGTGCCAAGCGAGTCCTGCGAGAAGCGCACATGATAGCGAGAAGCATTGACATCGTTGATCACGATGTCGTTTTCAGGATCGCGCCCAGCGATCATGCTGGTACGGGTCAGCGCAAAACTCTTGCCCTCGCTCAAGTTGGCGAGCAGGGTCTGGCCTTTTGCGCGACCAGCGGGTGCGGCAAAGTGTGCTTCGGGGGAATCGAGGGCATCTGCGTCCGCTGCGGCCTGGGTGGCAGCGGCAGCAACTCCTGCGGCTTGTCCGACCGCCCGGGAGGCCTCATCAAGAGCCAGCTCTATCGGGACGTCTAAGAAGGCGTCGGCACCGTGTGCCTGCCTTAACTGGCTGCGCAACCTGAGACTGTCAGGAGAGGCGGCAGGTGCATCCCGCAGCGTGGAAGCAGATGGGCTTTCCTGCCCATAGGCAGCTCCGGCCTCCGGCTCAGCAGAGAGCCCAGGCTCCGGCTGCGCCGAGCGAACCTCGATGTCTTCGTCGTAGGGATCCTCTTCGTAGTTTGCTCGAGGTGTGGGCTCAGCAATCCCGTAGTATTCGAGCTCCTCCTGACGCAGCTTGGCAATGATCACAGCTGAGACGTTCTCTGCGATGACATCGAATTTGCCGCTTCTCCGGAGCCCCTCATCCGCGATGAAGCGCACGAGTGGCCGACCGTCAAAGGTCAGCCCGTGCTCGGCACCCTTTGCCATGAGAAAGGTCTCTATCTCCGCACCTATGGTGGGATAGAAGCTGAAGAGCTTCTTGTCATCCGTGGCATTGACAAGCACGGTATAGAGCGTTGGGGCATACTGCTTGCCTGCACCGACAAGCTTCTCGCGCAGCATCTGTTTCTCCGCACGCTTTGCCACCTGTGCCGGCTCGATGGGTGCTTTGAACACAGCACCTGCCGCTCGGTCAAATGCGCTTTCGACGCCGCCCTCAAACCTTGACATGACTCCCACGTTATCCCTCCTCTTGTTGTGCCAGAGCCTGCATACGTGATTCAGCACCCGTTGGCACACCGAGTCGTACGAGTAGTGCTATCAGTATAAACGAAAGTGCCAGAGTCACGACATAATAAGCCAGAGCACCGGGGTTTGGTAACGAAACCGAAAGATAAGGAAGTTGCAACAGAGGGAAGGCAAGAAACGGCAGGGAGAAGAGCGCGCAACCCAGCGCAGTCCCGAGCAGCAGTAAGCTGTTAATCCTATGCTGTGCGAGCAGCGCGATGCCAGCCGCCATCCCTGCCCACAGGACGATCGCCATGAGCAACCCTAGCTCTGTCAGAGCGGTCTGCATGTTAAAGGGCAGCGCGTACCAGCTCCAGTCTGCACCCCCAAAAGGTGGCATGACCAGCCCGGAATGGGTGTAGTGGAGCGGGGTTATGGTGGCTGCTGACGAGGCAAGCGTAGAGGTGGCAGGTGGCGCCGTTGTGAGAGGGACAAGCACGTAGAAGAAGAGGATACCCTGCCAGAGAGCCGTGATGAACGCACGTTTGGCGCTCAGGAAATATCCTGCGAGCAGCGGCAGTGCAAAGGGTATCCAGAGCACTCCCAGCAGGGGGGCGAGCAAGCTCACTGTTGCTTCGGCTCGGCCACGGCGGCCACAGAAAACCCACCAGACAAGCGACAGTAACAGGAGGACGCCGCCAACGAGCGCAAAGCCCTGTGCGATGATGCCAGCGCCAAGCGCGAGCAGACCCAATATGCTGCCGAGTTCAGGAGAGAGAAAGGCGGCTAAAGCGATGAACAGAGTGAGGAAGACGAGAAGGATGAAGTACGTATTTGCCTCATAACGCGCTACGGCAGAGAGCAGCCCGAAGCCGCTGAGTCCCAGAAAGGCGGTGAACCCGCAGGCGACTGTGGCAGCCAGGCGCCCGCAGGTGATATGCGTGCGCTCGGAGAGACGGTCGAACAGGGGGAGTTTTTCGTCAGCGCTGGTGTTGCTGCTGCTGCTGGTGCTGGTGTCGGCAGAGGAGTCATCCCTCTCGTCGGCGTTGCGGGCTTTGCTGGCGTTGCTGGCGTTGCGGGCACCGTCGGTATCGCCATAAAACTCCGATGAGCCGAGCTCCGCGAGCTGCTCGTTGACGCGAGCCTTGAGTTTCTTGCGACCGCGCTGCGGGTTGCCCAGACAGGGCAGCAGCTCGGAGGCAAACAACTCCACCGACGCAAAGCGGCGCTCTCTCTTGGACGCTAAGGCAAGGAGCAGCACCTCATCGATGCGCTCATCGAGGTCGGGGCACAGTGCAGAGGGGAGCACGATCTCCGCATCCTGCAAAAGCAGAGCCGAGGCGGCGGCGGACTCCGCGAAGAAAGGATTCTTGCCCGTAAGCAGCAGGTAGATCAGAATGGCGAACGCCCACTCGTCCGAGCGCTCATCCACCTCGCCCATCGCGAGCTGCTCAGGTGGCATATAGCCGATGGTGCCGCCCTCAGGCTCGGTAAAGCCAGCGGTGCAGGACAGCTGCGAGAGTCCAAAATCGAGCACCTTGCAGTGTCCGCTGTGGTCGATGAGGATGTTGTCAGGCTTGATGTCGAGATGCAGGACCTGGTTCTCGTGTGCAAACTCAAGCGCCTGCGCCACGTCGTGTGCAATGGTGGCAATGATGTCGAGATCGAGCAGCTCGATACTCTCGGCTAAAAGCGCACCAAGGGTCGGCCCCTCCACGTATTCCATGATGAGCAGGGCCTCGGTACCCGTGACCTCAAAGTCGTGCACGTTGACGATGTGCGGGTCGTTCAGCAGTGCCGCAGTGCGCGCCTCCTGTATGCCGGGCAGATCGCTCTCATTGATGTTCAGGGGGATGCGTTTCAGCGCCACGCGGCGTTGCAGGCGGGTGTCCCACGCCACATCAACACGCGAGAACCCGCCCTTGCCGCGGGTTTCGAGCGCACGGTATCTATTGAGTATGAGCGGGCCTGTCATAGGCTCCCCTGAGGTTGGCTACGTTTCTGCTGCGTTTTACCTGAATAGTATAACAAATATCAGAAGAAGCCGAGATAGTAATCTGCAATGCCAACGCACAGGCAGCCCGTCAGTCATTTACACACTCACCCGGGTCAGGTGTAAAGGAGTGGTGTAAAATATCCGATTGACAGGCAAGGCGGATCAGCTGGAGGGCAGATGGAAAAGGGCGGCGAGCCAACCCGACATTTTATTGATGAAGACGGGCGCGAGGTTCTTGAGGTGCACTCCTCAAATCCGTCGCACAGTTTCCACCGATATTCTCGTTTGGGTGGCTTTCTTATAGCGATTATTGTTATTACTGCGCTTTCGATTGGACTCTCGCTGCTTGCGCCCCTGGTTTCCGGGATTCAGATGGATTATCTTGAGTCAATGATGCGTGATCCTCAGGTTGCAGAAATGATGCCGCCGGATACGCTTGCTCAAGCAGTTCAGGCAGCTTCGATTTATTCAAATCCTCTGTATATGGTTTTCTACATACTGGAACTGGCCGCGCAGGTAGCCTTCCTTGTTGCTATCATAACAAGAAACAGGCTCTATCTTGTTTTATTTGTCGCACTGTTTTTGCTGAACTTGCTGGGATTTGCTATCTCCCTGCTATTTATCCAGACCGAGCTTGTTATGACGCTCATTCAGGCTTTGATTATCCTGCTCTATTACGGTGCGCTCGTGCTCTATTTTGTCAAATCCAAGCGAGTCGAGGTATATTTCAAGGGAACCTGGGAAAAGATTTACCTGGGGACATGATGGCACCCGGACGAAGCACTACCACTACACCCTTGCAGGAACACAGGAACACAGGAACACAGGAACAGAGGAACAGAGGAACAGAGGAACAGAGGAACAGAGGAACACTCATCCTCACGCCTTTTCTGTAATGTCTCAAATAATCATTGCGAGGCCAGAACCGGCAGCAATGCTCGTAGCGCCAGTTGTTTCTTGGCAAAATTAGGGTTGTTGCAGCGCAACCGCTTGCCAAGCTGCTTGGATATCTGGTGAACGACCTTGTCAAACTCACTGCGGTTATACAATTGCTGTTTGGTAATCGTAAGGCTCTGAATCCCCAGATAAGCCAGGGCGTTGCGCCGTTTGGCATCCTCGGCGATGCGCGCGGCACCCGTATGGTATGTATCACTGTCATACTCAATACCGAGTTTTGCCACTGGCCAGTACAGGTCGCAGCGGTAATAACTTTTATCAATGGCTTTCTTGGCCGTCTTACCAACATCAACGCGCTTGTTAAGCAGCGGTTTGGCAAGACCATAGCCCCCCAGGTTATAAGGCAAAAAAAGCAGCATGGCCAGCAGCGTCTCCATCGGAGACGCCGAGTTCTCAACAACATAGCGCAATGCCTGTAGAGCATTCTTGCGCCCGTGTGTACCCTCCATCTTGAGAGCAAGCGACTGCAATTTTGCCACTGTGGTGAGCGGTGCGTCCAGCTGCATGGTTGCCCCCACCGCTTCATCATCAGCACCAGCGGGCATGCTGTAGGTGCCACAGAGTTCAAAACCCAACTCTATGAGTTTGAGCAAAGGCATATCTCCAGCCATCTGCAAGAAGCAAAGCTCTGGAGAGCTGGCCAACAGGCTATTTCCGGCGTCGAAGAAACAACCTTTTGGAAGCGAGACCCTGCAGACATGACTGACAACCAATTTGTTCACCTTGCGTGCAGGCGCGTCAGCCACCAGTATGTTCAAGGGCATCGTTAAGCCAAGGTTGCCAGCATCGGCTACGAACTTTTTGTTTGGGGGCGCGCTGGGCGGGATGTTGACCCTTGCGGCAGCACCAGACCCAGATCCAGCGCCAAGATCAGCACCAGACCCAGCACCAAGCCCAGCACCAAGCCCAGCACCAGACCCGGCACCAAGCCGAGCACCAACCTCAGCGCCAGACCCAGCACCAAGCCTACGCTGCCTCCGCCAGTATTCCAGAGCCGAACTGTGACTGATGATGTAATTCATATCCATAGCATAACAGGTTTTGGCAAGAATTTACGATAATGCGAAACATTTCAGGTGAAAATGCTGATTTTTGGCGAATTATCACTGAAAAGCGAGATTTTATGCGACAAATCTTCGCATTTTCGAAAATTCGTGCCACTTTTGCTCGCTACGGGTTAAGCAGTGGAGAGACGCAGCGGGATACGGCGAGGGGCGACACAACAGACATAACCCACGGTGGACACAGCGCGACAGGGGACACAATGGAACCGACCCAGGGGACACAACGGAACCGGACGAGAGGACGCGCACAAAGGGGACGGTTCTTTTGTGGCCTTTCGCTGTTTAGTGTGGGCAACGCTATAACCTCGGGCTGCGCAGCATAGCTCAATACTCGCAACACAAGACCATCCTCTCAGCCCGGGAAAGCGGCGCTGAGCCCGTAGGGTGAAGCTCGGTGCCGCATTGCAGGGAGCAGCCCTCAGCTTATGTGGGAAGGCCGTGTTCTTCGGGCTTCCCACATAAGCGGCTCAGAGGGCTGTGAGCGGGCGGATGACATCTGCCCATCATCCGTCTGGCGCAGCGCCATGCGCTGCTTGTCTGTATCACGCTGCGTTCGCAAAGAGCGCTCACTGCGCTGGCGGCTTGCTCAAAGGATGCGCACAAAGCGCGCACAAAGGGGATAGTTCTTTTTGTGTTGCTGAAAGTTCAGAAGGCTCTCAGAAGAAGCCGAGATACCAATCTGCAATCAGCTTGCCAAAGAACAATGCGCCCGCGATACCGACGCACAGCGCCGGGCCAAAGGCAAAGAGCCCCTTTCCATCCTTCTTGCGTGTAGCGAGCAAAAAGACACCATACACGCCGCCGAGCACGATGCCGATGAAGAAGGCAACAAGCACCCCCTGCCAACCAAGGAGAAGCCCCGCCGCCGCCATGAGCTTGATGTCGCCGCCACCAAAGGCATTGGGGATGACGAGGGTGAGCACAAGGAGCGGCACACTGACGGCAAACAAGCCGATACCACGACTCAGCAGCGTTACCTCCGGCCCGACAACGATGGCAAGAACGCCGCAGACGAGCAGAGCGATGACCAGCCCATCGGGAATCTCCATCGTGTCAGCATCGATGAAGCTGATGGTGAGCAGGATGCAGAGCACCAGAAAGAACAGGACAGCCGCGAGAGGGGGAGCGGTGTTGCCGACGAGCCAGGGATTGGCGATAAGCAGGGGAGGGTTGGCGAGAAACGTTGCCCAGGCACCGACGGCCAAAAGCCCACCGATGAGTTCGACGATCATGTAGCGCGGTGAGATGGGCTTTTTGCAGTAACGACACTTTCGTCCGAGCGCGAGGTAGCTGAATATCGGCACGAGGTCAGCCGGGCCGAGGCGGTGTTCACAGTTTGGGCAAAAGGAGCGCCCACGCACGAAGTCCAGTTTGTGCGGAATGCGATAGATGAGCACATTCAAGAAGCTGCCTATCGTTATCCCAAAGGCAAAAACTACTCCGTAACTCACTATGTCCAAAGCAATCTGCATAGCTGTTCATTCTACCGCATAGGGAAAAGACCCGCGGGGGAGGGGTGCGGGTCTTTTCAACAAGAGGGTTCCCCGGGGGAACCTGAATAAGGGCATGCGACTCCATTCAGCAAGCGCGCTTTGGGACGCTGCATACTTCTTATACAGACAGTTATCCAAACGCCCCACGTACTAATCTGCTTCCTAAGAAAGCAGTATACCCATTCCCGCACAAAAGGAAAAGACCCGCGGGGAGGGGTGCGGGTCTTTTCATGAGGGAGGAGGTGTTCCCTGAGGAACCTATGTTGGGAGTGCGGTCTTGCTCGGTGACTCAGTTCGTCACAGTGTAGACGGGCTTTGTGGCGGTGTCATATACAACCGTGGAGCCAGTGCTGGTGGTAAGCTTGAAGCCTTCAAGCGTATTTCCGTCGAAGTCAACGTCTGAAATAACGTAGGTGGCACCGGTCAGTTCATCGACGCCTGCAATCCAGCCAGCATCATTGATGGTTGAGATGTCTACGCCCTCGGCATACTGGTCAACCGCATATGCCTGAAGTCCTACTTGTACGTTGTGTGCTTCCGCAATCGCTGCGCGCTCGCTTGCCTTGTCGATGTAGCCTGTCAGTGCCGGGATGGCGATGGCGGCCAGGATGGCCAGGATTACCAAGACGACGATTACCTCGATGAGGGTAAAGCCCTTGTTCTCC
>JAITOC010000115.1 GCA_031290175.1 Coriobacteriales bacterium
ATGAGCAGATTCATGTATTCACTTCTCTCAATCATTGCTTCACCTCCCTGGGTTATAGATGAGATACTATCCAAAAACTATAAAAAAAGCAATACTTTTTGGATTTAATTCCAAAGTCAAGACGAGTACAAATTACTGATTCTTGATTGGCGTGCTTTGGGATACTTCCGCCATTACAAACGTTGGAAAAGGAGATCAATCAGTTGTAGCCGATACTTCGCTTATGGGCACCTCTCTTCTAATAACCCATTGCACGCTAGCTTGCGGCCAATTTGCCCCAGCTCTGCGTTAGCGCATAACGGCATTAGCCCTGCTAGTCCCGTCATGCGCTGCCTTGATCTGGGGCAAATTGGCCGCAAGCTAGCGTGCAAGCCGGTTATTAGAGATACCCTTAATACACCCCATACTCCCTGACGGTTGCGTAGAGCGCTTCGACATTCTCACGTTTACCGCCGTAGAGTCCGCCGTCGAAGGCGAACATATAGCCGCCGCCGGGGGCGCAGGTGTCCAAAAGTCGCTTTGCCTCGTCGATGACCTGCTGTTTCGTGCCGTTCTCAAGCAGGAACGAGGGGAAGTTGCCTGTGATGCAGGCAATGTCACCCAGCTGCTTCTTTGCCTCAGCCATGTCCACGTGCTCAAAGTGAACCATGCACTTCCCGGGAGGGAGTTGTTGCAGGAACTTCAACCGGGTGTTGTATTTTCCCTCGGTGAACAGATAGGGGATCATGCCGCGTTCGAGGATGGCGTCCACGATGCGCATGAAGGGCTTCCAGTAGAACTGCTCATAGTGCTCGTCGGAGAGAAAGCCATCCATGCCCTTATGCATCCAGACCATGCCGATGTTGCCCGGACGCGCCCACTGGTTGTTCTTGATAGCCGCAACGCCGATCTCGGTCTGCTGCTCGACAAACTCCAGGACAGCCTCAGGTTCATCGTAGAGGTCAACGGAGGCACCCATCGTGCCACGCAGATAATCACTGTAGAAGTCAAAGGGCACCATGGCAAAGAGGTCATAGGGCACCGGGTAACCCATGTGCTCGACCTCTGTCTTGAAGCCAGCCGCATCGCCCCAATAGGTGCCCCACATGCCTGCAAGTGCGGCAAGCTCCTGTATCATCTCCTGAACCTCGGGGTTGGCAAAGGCAAAGGCGTTGAGCTCGGGCTTCATGACAAAAGGTGCGTCAAAGTCGAAGTACTTCATGGGCTCAAGCAGCTCCCAGACACGCGGCAGCATTTTCGTCATGCCAAAGGAGCCGCGGCTCGTGATGAGTTCTCTGAACTCATCCTCATACAGCAAGGGATACTCGTTGAACTGATGGATGGAGTCCCTAGGAATCTCGTCTCCCGGCATACCCGCCCATCTCCACATCTTGCACTTTGCCTTTTCGAGCATGGGGCCCTGTCCTTCGAGCAACGCGCTGATGCCGTGCCCCATGTCAGGCTCAAACTCGGTGAGGAACGAGCGGATGGCACCCTTTGCCTTGTCCGCATCGTAGAGCACATCTGCCATCGTCAGCCCTTTGTCAAAGTAGGCAAACATGTTCTCCAAGGGGTCCAGGAAGGGCACACGGTCCGGTTCCTTGAGGGCAACACAGGTGTGGAGACGTGCGAGCCGCTCATCGTATGCTGCCTGATTTGGATTCGGTACTGCTTCCCAAGCCACCGTTACCACCCTCCTTATGCGCATTGGGCATATCCGCCCTTACGCGCTTCGATTTGTCTCAGTAGGATTTTACTGAGCAATCCCGGTAAGTGGTTATGCAATCGAAGCGCTGGTTATGCGATTGGTGGAGTACCTGTGCGGATGGAGTACCTGCGTGAGTTCCTGGTGGTTGCGGCATTGCGCAACTTCTCTGCCGCTGCCCGGCAACTGTACATCTCCCAGTCCTCATTGAGCAGACACATACTCTTGCTTGAGGAAGAGCTGGGCGTCCGCCTGCTTACGCGCTCCAAACACACGGTCGATCTCACTCCGATGGGCGTAGAGGCCTATGAGTGCTTCCATGATATGTTTATCGGTTACGATCACTTTCTCGGGCGCGTCAGCAAAGCCAACGAGGGCCTTACGGCTACCTTGCGCATCGGCACCTTCCCCATTGTCGTGGACGAGTATATCTATCCCTGGGTCAAGGCCTTCAGGGATCAGTATCCAGGCGTGTTGTTGGAGTACACCTCAGCGATGCCCGTTGAGCTGAAGGCGCACTTGTTTGATGACGAGTTGGACACGGCCCTGATGGTAACGACCGATTTTGTGGGTGCGGAGCAGTTGCGGTTTCGCAAGTCCGGTCAGGAACGCTATATCGCCATGCTCGACGTGCACCATCCGCTTGCGAGCCATTCGTCTCTGCGGCTGAGCGACCTCAGCGAAGAGTGCATCCTCATCCACCAGGATGAGGAATACGCCCGTTGCGCCCTGTACGCCATGGCGGCCTGCGGTTTCATCCCTCTCCACACGGCGGTCATGCCAAGCATCGAGACCGTGCAGTTCTCTCTGCTGGAGACCAAAGGCGTATTCATTGCCCCCGAGAGTCTGGGCAAACTGTCCTTCACAAGCGTGCGCTGCATCCCCTTTGAGGAGCCTGAAATGGCAATAAACGTCTACTTTGCCTACAAGAAGGACAACCCCAACCCCGCCGTCCCTCTCCTTATGAAGCTGTGCCCCACGGAGTGAGTCGGCGCCAATCGGGGTCACGGTGTCAGAAGACACAACCTCTGTGAATGGCATCAACCAAACACCCAAACAAGCAGGAGGAGGCTGTCTGTCAGTTTAGGTGGAAATAAATTGAAAACTCGGTTAGACTATCTGCTTGTTCGTTTCGGACACAAGCTGGTGTGGCGCAACGGTAGCGCAACTGATTTGTAATCAGTCGGTTGTAGGTTCGATTCCTATCACCAGCTCCAGTCGTACTAGCGAAAAAGGATTTGAGCCTTTTGTGTTGGCTCAAATCCTTTTTCTGTATGTGGCCAAGCGTTTCTGTGGCTTGCCGTTGCTGTTGTTCGAGAGAGGTGCCCATAAAAAAACGGCACTGTCAGTGGAGAGCAGTGCCGTTTTAGGTGAACTTTCGACTTGCCGAGTCTTTACAGGACTTCGTCAGACGGTGGGTGTTGGTGCTTGTTGAGAAGAAGTCGGGGCGGAAGACAGAGGGAAGAAAGAACTGGGGTGATTCACAAGGAGGAAGAACTGACCCAAGAGGACATGCTGTCTTCCGACCCGACTTCAGTGAAAGGGCATTCACTACTTTCTCAACACAGCTCACTATAAAGGGGGTTTATCCGCATGAGGTCAGGCAAATGTTATGGAGTTGTAAAAGCTGGATGACGCCAAGTTAACGCCAGCTACAATGCAAGCAGGCTGAACCCGACGCATTGTGAGCTTTCTGGCAAGACATACAGAATCAAGCGCATCCCGTTGGGGAGGTTGTAGATATAGAGGTTAAAGGTTTCAGTTGCGAAGACCGTAGGCGCAAGTTGACTGCTTGCGTCATCTGCCGTTACTTCTGCGTGCGCGCCCTCATTCTCTGTTTGTGCTGGGTACCCTGGGATGAGTGACTCAAAAGGTTGACCATAGCGATAGTCGTAACTTGCGTTCAAGAGAGAAAATGCACCAAAAAGGACGGCCTGGTCATGTACCTCAGCCTCTTTGGTAGTGGCAAAGGCGAAGGACCAGATTTGCCGATCCTCCTCGATAACGGGTATGATCTCGAAGGTTGCTGCTGGGGGCTGAATCTCAGCGCCGGGCAGCGCACCCGAAATATTGCCGGCTTGCTGCCCGTTGTTCGGAGCATCGGTGTCTTCGCGATCGGTTGGTTGTTTTCCTGCTTCGGAGGGAGTTTCTTCGGTTCCCGCGGTTGGGTCAACACCTGTAGCTGGGTCAATGCCCGCACTCGCGCTGTCGGGTTCTTCGATGGCGGAGCTCTCAACGGGCTCTCCAGCAACTCCCTCGGTCGCATCCGCGTTTCCGAGTGCACCTGGATCAGAGTCGACATCCCCTGCGCCGTCAGGCGCGAGCTCCTCGTCGCCGGCGATATCGGGTGGCAGCAACGTTGTGGGATCCACGCTTGCGTATGCGTTGTTGGTAAAGAGCAGAGAGATGATGTTCCCGTCGAGATCGACAGCGCAGTTGAAATCAGGGGAGCCATTGGCGTCGATATCGATCTCGACGAGCACCAGGCAACTTTGTTCGTTAGTGTCGGACCCGTTGAGGAAGCTGAACTGGTTGAGTATCTCCAGGCGGAAGGCCTCAGAGTTCTCCTCGATTACCATCCCACGGTGACGGAGCGCGTCCAGCAGGAAGTCGGGAACAGCGTTATCCTGCAGCAGCAAGCGCTCGGTGGAATCGAGAGGCCGGCAGCGGTCTGCCTGGTAGATGTTCCAGGGATAGAGCGAGACGGGCTCGGCAAAGACACGCGTTATGGCCATGTTGCCGATTTCACCGCCCAGCAGTACGGTTTCTCCGCGGTAGCGGTCGATTCTCGGAAACATCAATGTTGGAAAGGTGAAGCCTCCGGCAACGATAAGGAGGGCGAGCGCGAGGGTCAACAGGTTGCTGACGATATCTCGCCGCCGCTTCTCTCTGGTGCCTTGTGTGCCTTTTTGCGTGGCGGACTCATCCCACAGTTCGCCGCTCTTTCGACCTAGTGCCAGGTCACCTGCACTCAGATGCTTGTCGCTGACACCCTGTTTGCGCTCAGGCATTCTCGACCTCCCGTGCAAAACTTACACTTACGCAGGTTCCAGCTCCTGGACTGCTCGTGATGATGAGCTCGGTACCATGTGCACGGGCAATCTCAGCGCACAGCGCCAGGCCAAGACCGGCTCCGCCATGTTTGCGCGTGCGAGCCTTGTCGAGCATAAAGAAAGGCTCAGTGAGCAGCGGGATCTGGTCTTCAGATATCCCCGAGCCTTCGTCGGTCACCGAGAGTTTGACCTGTTGGGGGGTGACCGTGCTGGAGAAAGTGACTGTGCCTCCTTGAGGAGAGGCTTTGACGCTGTTGTCGATGAGATTGTAGAACAAGGATTTGATGAGTTCGTCATCGCCTTTGATGACCACCTCGTCCACGTCTGAAACAAAGCTGATACCGCTGCGAGCAAAGACTGGCTGGAACGTGACCTCTATGGTTGTGGAAAGGGCACGAATGTCAATGTCTTCGAGCGTGAGCTGCATATTCCCGAGAGAAAGCAGCTCCATCAGCTTACTCGAAAGACTCTGCAAGCGTTTTGTCTCACCGACAATGACTCCTGAGTATTCGATGCGTTCGTCGTCGGTGATCTGGCGCTTGATACGCAGGATATCTGCGAAACCGAGAATAGAGGTCAGAGGCGTCTTCATCTCATGCGCGAGATTGCCGATGAAGACCTTGCGCGACTCAGCAAGTTTCTCAAGCTCGCCAACATTGTGCTCGATGGAGTCAGCCATCGTGTTGAGGCTGCGCGCCACGTCGGATACTTCGTCGTTGCCTTTGATGGTTACGCGTTTGTCCAGATCGCCACTCGCGATCTGCCGTGTCGTACCACTGAGATTGCGAAGAGGGCGGAGCAGGGTGCGCACGAGCAGCAGCAGTATTCCAGCGACCAGCAAGGCTGAGACGATGCCTACGGCGCGCACCTGATTGAAGTCAGCGCTGAAGAGTTCATAGGTTGTCGTGATGTCAAAGGAGCTGACCAGTCGGTAGTCTTCACCATTGAGTTCGGTTGTGGAGACGATAAGCAGATACGTCTCGTCGTCTACCTCAACAATACGTGAGGCATAGTCCGGCTCGCCGAGAATCTCGTATTCCGCCTTGGCAGGCTGCTTGTTTACCGTATAGATTTTCTTGCCGTCTTTAAAGAGTGTGGCGGCCATGGTCGAATCACTACGCCAACCACCGAGCACCTCGCGTGCGATGTCGGTCACATCGTCATTGTCGAGTTCAACGCGTCGCTCAACGAGTTGCGTGTAGATGATGGCATTTTTGATATCCGCGACGAGATAACTGTGGCGGGAGAGGGCACTTTGCTGCTCGCGCTCGATAGCGAGTCGGTGGTTGTTTGACAGAAGCACGATCGAGCTCACGTTCACCACGATGATGACGAGGGCGAGGGTCGTGAGGAATATCTTCTGCCAAAGCTTCAAGATAGTGTCCTATGCGCTTTCAAGGCGGTATCCCAGACGCGGGATGGTGATGAGATTGTCGTGCAGACCGAGTTTCTTGCGGAGCTGCTGCACGTGCGTGTCGACCGTGCGGGTTTCACCCGCGTAACCATAGCCCCAGACCACCGCAAGCAGACGCTCACGGGTTAAGGCGATGTCGATATTCTTGATAAAGAAGGTCAGGAGGTCGAACTCCTTGGGTGTGAGGTCAACCACTTTGCCCTCGACGGTGACAAGGTGACCTTCAAGATCGACGACGATGTTCAGATAATTCAGCAGCGGTAAACCCGGAAGACTGCGCCGGAGAACGACCTCAACGCGCGCAAGGAGCTCGACCGCCTCAAACGGTTTTACGATGTAGTCTTCGGCACCCATCTTGAGGCCTTTGACTTTACTGGGTATATCACCCATGGCAGTCAAGAAGATGACGGGAACTTCTTTGTTTCCCTTGCGCTCGAACACGGTAAACCCGTCAAGCTTGGGGAGCATGATGTCGAGAAGAACGAGGTCATAATTGTTATTGAGAATAGCACTTAATGCGGCCTCACCATCCGCCGCGATCTCGCTCGTGTAGCCGCCGATGGAAAGCGTCGCCTCAATCATGTGCGAGATATTCTCGTCATCCTCGACTATCAGTATGTGTGCAGGCATGCAGACTCCCTTCGCTCAGGGCTTCATTATACTCCCTGTGCACTTGGGCAGACGTCGGCAAGAGGGCAGGTCAGGCAATGGGGGCGTCGGGCGATGCAGACCTCGCGCCCGAACAGTACCCACTGATGGTTGATGGGACCCCAGAGCTCCCGTGGGTAGAGCTTCAGCAGATCCTGCTCGGTCTTGTCTGGCGTGGTGGCAGTGGAGAAGCGCAGTTTGTGCGCGATCCTGAAGACATGCGTGTCAACGGCAATCCCCTCGACGATGCCAAAGGCGTTGTTGAGCACGATGTTTGCTGTTTTGCGTCCCACGCCGGGCAGGCGTTGCAACGACGCCATGGTCTGCGGCACCTCTCCCCCAAAATCTGCGCAGATCATCTGTGCGCAGGCAACGCAGTTGCGGGCTTTGACGTGGTAAAACCCGATGGAGCGTATGATGCGTTCGATTTCGCTTGGGTCTGCCCCCGCCATCGCCGCAGGCGTTGGCCAACGGCCGAAGAGCTCGGGAGTGACCTTGTTGACCGCGACATCAGTTGTCTGGGCGGAGAGCAGGACGGCAATCGTCAAGGTGAAGGGGTCATGAAAGTGCAGGGCACACAGAGCCTCGGGGTAGAGTTCGTTCATACGCTCCGCAACAGTACGCGCACGCTCGAGTTTTGCTGCTTTTGACTCCCGGGGCATACGGTACTCCTAACCCAACAGTCGCGGGACTACCTGCTTCTTGCGTGAGAGTATGCCGGGCACCCAGGTGCTCGCACCTTCAAGCCTGATGTTGAAGGCGTGTTCGACCAACTGTGGTTTTCCGGCGACGATGAACTGCGAGCCCTCGCGCGTTATATCGGTAACCAGCAGGAGCGCAAACTCCAGTGAGCGCTGTGCCACCATGGTTTCAAGAAAGGCGAGAATCTCGGGCTGCTTTGTCAGGATGCGCTCGGTGTCTATCGTCTCATATTGCGAGATGACAAAGCCCGTATCGCCGAGCACGAACTCCTTGGAGTCGGCGAGCACGATACTCTCCACCGAACCGTCCTGCCCGGAGAAGCGTGCCTCAAGTAGCTCGCGTCCGAAGGTCTCTATGTCGAGACTGGCAGCGCGTGCGAGCAGTGCAGCAAGCTCCCTGTCACGAGCGGTCGTTGTGGGGGATTTCAGGAGCACGGTATCGGTGAGCAGCGCGGAGAGCAGGAGAGCAGCTATCGTCGGGTGCTCTTCAAGCGGCACGGCGTAGCGCTGAAACTCGGTGGTGACGATGCTTGCGGTGGAGCCGAGCGGCAGGTTGATGAAGGGGATGGGCAGGTGCGTCTGGATGTCGCCGATACGGTGATGATCGACGACCTCAACCACCTCAGCTTCAAGAATGCCGTTGACCGCCTGCGAGACCTCGTTATGATCCACTAAGATGACGCGCCTGCGAGGTGTGCGCGCAAGGTCGGTACGGGTGACGATGCCCACGCACCGCCGTGCGGCATCGAGCACGACCGCCTGCCGCAGCGAGGAGGCGAGTACCTTTTCCCGCGCCTCACTCAAGAGGTCATCAGGTTCGAGTATGGGCACATCGCTCACGAGAAAGTCGCTGATGGGGCGAGCAAGGGTGGTAAAGCGGGTGGCCGTCGTCGGTTCCACCTCATCAAGCTCGGCAAGATAGAGGTTTGCAAAGGTCTGCGTGTCGATGATGCCGCGATAGAGTCCGTCTTTGCCTGAGACAACGAGGGTGCGGATGGCACGTGCCTTGAGCAGCTCCGCTGCCTGGCGCATGGTATCGGTATCGAGTACCTGTAGTGGCTGGGGCGTCATAACGTCAAGTACCCGGCTATGTACGTGCGTCAGTATCTGCGGGATGGGGATATTGAAGCGATTGAGCAGGTACTCGGATTCAGGGGGCAAAGGGCCAAGGCGATACGGAGCGTAATGCTGCGTGCTGTCAAGGATGTTCTTTAGATGCGCGTAGGCAACCGCCGAGCTGATTGAGTCATTGTCCGGGTTGCGGTGTCCCACAACGATAATAGGTTCAGTCAAAACGCTTCCTTCTCACTTTCTCTACAGTAACACTAACTTAGAACTATCAGTATAAACGGCTTGAGGACAGCGGTATACTGAGCGGAGAAAAAAAGTAGATCGACGGGTCGGGAGGCTCAGATGTTTGGGTTGCTGACAGAATACCTCAAACGTGCAAGGGAGAACCTGCGCATTGTCTTTGGTTTGAGCAAGGAGATCAAGGCGCATACAAGCACAGTGAGAAGTGCTGAGCGTCAGACGAGTGATCAGAAGCAGGTTGTTGAGCAGTGTGAAACGGCAAGTCAGAACGCGCAGATAACCCTGAATCAGGCGCTCGATGACAGGGATCGGCTTGAAGAGAACGAGCAGGAAAGCGCGGCAACCGCACAGGCACGTGAGCAACAGATTCTCGAGTTGAATAGCTTTGCGGCTTCTGCCCAGGAGCTGGAAAACAGCCTTGCGGCAAAACGACAGACGCATGAGCAGGCGCTTGAGGCAAAGCGGCAGGCAAGCGACCAGAGCAGACAGCGTCTCGATACGGCAAAGGCCGAGTTGTCATCCCTGGAGAAGGATATGCGTCCTTTGCAGAAGCGTCTTGAAACCATGGACGGGCAAGAGCCCGCTCGTGGGCTCGATGCGTGGACCCGGGAGAACGAACAGCGTAACCTCGAACAGGATCTTCAGGGTCTGGAAGTGCGCCAGGCTGAACTCAAAGCAGTGGAGACGGCGGCCAAGGCCGAGCATGAATGCCTTGAGGGTGACCGAAAGAGCCTTGCTGCGACATTTGGCAACGAGGAGGACGCGCTACAGGTGCAACTTGACGCCGCGCGCGCCAAGGTCAAAGGCACCAACGAGGTGATTGTATCGCTCGATGAGCGGCTCAGCTCACTGGGACTTCGCATCCAGATGGGCAGGGAGCTACGAGCTGATCCTTCAAAAATTGTTAAACTAAATAACATATTAGAGACAGCCATTACACAGATGCAGATACAGGCTCAGGTCTTAAACCAGATGGGCGCGACCTATGAACAGACAAAACAGACGGTTACCGAGCAGAAAAGGGATCTGAAGAACCGCCGGAGCCTTCCCTTCTGGCAGCTGATAGGGTTTTTCATCACGGTATTCGGGATTATCGCCCTGGTAGCCTGGATCCTTTTTGGCATCTCTCAGCTCATCGGTCTGCTGAGCTGAGGTACGGGGAACTCTCTTGACTCAATCCCTCGCCCAACAACTTGCGGTAAGACTCTTCTCCACTGGTGCGTTGTCTCGTGTTGCGGACAAGCTCTCAGGAGGAGAAGATGCCGTTGTGGCCGTTCCGCTTTCTGCTCGCCCCCTGCTTGTTGCCGCCGCGTTTGCCCGTGACCCCCGCCCGACGCTCGTGGTTATCTCAGGCGAGGAGGCGGCCTACCTATTCGCGCGTGACCTTGCGGTTTGGCTTGGCAATGAGCTCGTGCTTCGGCTGCCCCTGAGAACCGATCTGCCCTGGCTCGACCATCCACGTGAACAGCAGCACTACCAGCAGACGGGTCAGCGAACATCCGCCATCGCCGCTTTGTCACGCGGCGAGAGGCGGGTCGTGGTCGCCAGTGCGCGCGCCCTGATGCGCTGTGTGCCTCCGCCCTCTGTGGGGGCATACGAACCGCTTGTCTTTGGTGCCGGGGAGGAGCTGGGCTCGCGCAAACGCAGCGGGCAGGGGGGAGCAATCACCTACGACACGCTCCCAGCTCTGTTGCTTGCCCGCGGTTATGAGCGCCAGGAGCGGGCTGAGTTCCCAGGGGTGTTCGCCCTTCATGGTGACGTGCTCGACATATACCCTGTAGGGCTTCCCTATCCCGTGCGTATCGAGCTTTTTGGCGACTTTGTCGAGGTCATACGCAGAGTCGTTCCCGCAACGGGGCAGACCATCGGCATGCTTGACGAGCTTGAGCTCTTTCCCGCGCGTGAGCTCCGGCTCACCGATGCTACAGTAAAACATGCGACGCAGGCATTGCAGAAACAGACCGGCGATGCCGCTCGGACGTTACCGAAGCACGCTGCCTACCATCTGGAGCTGCTGCAACAGGGTATCTTCTTCAATGAGATTGAGCGCTACCTGCCCTACCTGTACGCAGAGTCTGCGACCCCGCTTTCTTATCTTGCCCCTGAGACGCTGCTGACCCTCCTTGAGCCGCGCTCACTCTTCGATGACACGACGCGCTACTACGACGAGATACGCGAGTCCGCCGTCTTGACGCACGCCTCACTCGAAGGCTTGTTTAAGGCACCGAGCGAATTGGATTTTGGTGCTCATGCGCGTCTGACCCTGCTCTCACTCATCGGGGGAGGAGTGAGCACGGACGCGCGAATCGAGGTAAAGCACGCCGATGTCAGTGGCTCGGATGAGCGGCTTGCGGCGTCAGCGCGTTCGCTTCTGGCGGGGGACTATCTCACGCTGCTCGGCATAGCCGACCGGCGTGTTCGTGAGGCCACCGAGCTCGTCTTAAGCGATGCGCACATCCCCTTTGCTGAGGTACACGCAGAGGCGGGGGCAACGGATGGGGCGGCCGACGACGCTCCCAGCGCCACTTGCGTTGCAGCTCCCGATGCAGCTCCTTCCACCCTCACCCTCACCGCTCCTAGCTCAGCCCCCGCCGCCCCCCAACGGCGTAATGCGGCATTGGCGCCGTCTCTTGTGAACATCGTTGACCTCGACATACCGACCCCCCTGGTTATCCCGCAGGCAAAGCTCGGACTGCTGACCTTAAGCGACACCGCAGCACGTGCCGCAGCGCGACGTGGCAAGGGGCGCGCACGCAAGGCGGTTGACCCCACAGCGCTCACCTTTCCCTTCAAGCCGGGCGACTATGTCGTGCACGCCACGCACGGTATCGCACTGTTCAAGGAGATCGTGCGACAGGAGGTCGCCGGCGTTGAGCGCGACTACCTGTATCTTGAATATGCCGCAGGCGACAAGCTCTTCACCCCGGTCGAGCAGATAGACAAGATCACGCGCTTTGTCGGGCCTGAGTCGAGCACGCCACGTCTCACGCGGCTCCATACCAGCGATTGGTCCCGCGCGACGGGCAAGGCACGCAAAGCGGCGCATAAACTCGCCTTTGACCTCGTTGACCTCTATGCGCGACGCTCCACGACAAAAGGCTATGCTTACGCAGCGGATAACGACACGCAATATGAGATGGAGTTGCAGTTTCCCTACGAGGAGACGGCGGATCAGCTCGCGGCCATCGCCGATGTAAAGGCGGATATGGAGTCGGACAAGCCGATGGATCGCCTGATCTGCGGCGATGTTGGTTTTGGTAAGACGGAGGTGGCGCTGCGGGCGGCGTTCAAGGCGGCGCAGAACGGCAAACAGGTCATGCTTCTGTGCCCTACGACCATTCTTGCGCAGCAGCACTACACCACCTTTTCAGAGCGCTTCGAGCCTTTTGCCGTAGAGGTGGACGTGCTTTCGCGCTTTCGTACGGCAGGCGAGCAGAAGCGGACGCTCGAACGTCTCGCAGCGGGGCAGATTGACGTGCTTATCGGAACGCATCGCCTGCTCTCACCAGATGTGAACCCCAAGCAGCTCGGACTTATCGTCATCGATGAGGAGCAGCGCTTTGGCGTGCAACACAAAGAGCATCTCAAGGATCTGCGCGAGCAGGTGGACGTGCTCACGCTCTCCGCAACGCCCATTCCGCGGACGATGCAGATGGCGGTCAGCGGCGTGCGCGATATGTCGCTCATCGACACGCCGCCCCACGCACGTACCCCTATCAAAGTGCATGTGGGGGAGTGGGATGAGGACGTGGTCAGCGCGGCGATACGGCACGAGATCGCGCGTGGCGGGCAGATTTACTACGTCTCAAATCGCGTGCGTTCGATAGACGATGCGGTCGCGCGCGTGGTGGCCGTGGCTCCCGAGGCGCGCATCGGTGTGGCGCACGGCAAGATGAGCGGGTCACAGCTTGAGGGCGTGATGGAGCGTTTTGCGGCAAACGAGTACGATGTGCTTGTTGCTACGACCATCATCGAGAGCGGCCTGGACAACCCTCACACAAACACCCTCATCATCGAGGATTCGCAGCGGCTCGGGCTTGCACAGCTCTATCAGCTCAAGGGCAGGGTCGGGCGCTCGCATGCGCAGGCGTTTGCCTACTTTCTCTTTCCGTCCCAAAGCGTGCTCACCGAAGATGCGGTCAATCGCCTGACTGCCATAGACGAGTACCAGGGGCTCGGCAGCGGCATGAAGATAGCCATGCGTGATCTGGAGATACGCGGGGCGGGATCCTTGTTGGGAGCGGAGCAGCACGGTATGCTCTCCGCAGTTGGCTTCGACCTTTTTGCGGCGATGCTCCAGGAGGCCGTGCTGGCGGCTCGCGCTGGCGAGCAGGGGAGCGGAGGGGGAGGAGCAGCAGGCGGCTCGGGGAGAGGTGCCTCGGCTGCTTCGGGCGCAGGTGCAGGTGCGTCCCAGCTGGAGACGCGTATCGACCTACCGGTTCCCTTCTTCTTGCCCGAAGAGTACGTCCCAGCCGCCGATGAGCGTGTGGTCGTGTACCGCAGACTGGCGGGTGCGGCCGATGCAGAGAGCATTGCGGGCATTGAAGAGCAGCTCTTGCATACGTATGGTGCCCTGCCACAGCCGGCCCAGAATCTTGTCGACCGGGCGCGTGCGCGTGCCCTGGCGCAGGGTCTGAGAATCACGAATATCACACTCCAGCGAGGTAAGTTCACGCTTGAGGGCGCTGAACTCAGCGATGAGCAGGTGGCTCAGCTCAAAGCGTATAAGGCTATCTACATGGTCAAATCGAAGAAGCTGCTCTATCCGCCCCAGGATGGCATTCCCTTGCTTGCGTCACTCGTCGTGCTGCTTGAGGGGCTTTCTGAAAGCCCGGAGCTCGTCGAACTGTGAGAGCACGATACCCGCAAGGATAAGTGCGACCCCGAAGATAACCAACGCCGAGATCCGGTCATGTAGGAACACCGCAGCCATGAGAACTCCGCTGGGGAGTTCGCTCGAAGCCATGATCGTGATAACCCCGCCGGGCAGGTGAGGTGCGCCTTTTTGGATGAGCAGAATGGGGGCGGCGATACCGAACAGAGCCAGGGGCAGCGCGAAGATCGCAAGGCCGCGACCAAGGGCACCATCAAAGAAGAAACCGGGAGAGATCGCAAGCGCAACGAGCAGACTGCCGAGGGTCGTGATAAAAGTGCGATTGAAGGTAGGAAGCTCCACTGCAACTTTTCCGCTCAGGAGGAGGAAGGCTGCATAAAAGACAGCGGAGAGCAGACCATACACGATACCGAGGGCGTTGAGTTGAGCCCCCTGCTGCTCAAATACGCCCGCCGCAAAGAGGGTCCCCACCATGACGATGGCCACGGAGAGGAAGGTCATCGTGCTGGGCAGCCTGCGGTCTATGACTGCCTGAAACACCACGCCGATCCACACGAACTGAAACAGCAGCGTTACCGCTGTGGCGGCAGGGAGTAGTTCGAGCGCATGGTAGTAATTGAAACTTACGCAGACGGCAATTGCTCCAAGGCCAAGAAGCTGCAAAAGAGCCTTCCCGGACATCTTCCTGCGCGAGAAGAGCAGGACAACGACGCCGAGAAAGACCGCCGCAAAGAGGTATTGCGCAATCAAAAGCTCCATGGTCGTAAAGCCACCGAGAAAGGCGGAGCGCACCAGGGGCACCATGACCCCGTAAGCACAGCCCCCCAGAAAGACAAGAAGCGAGTATTTGAGTGTTTTTGACATCGGAGTATCTTACAATAGATAACAAGAATTAGGCTCGACAGCTGCGGGAAAACAGCACATTACAGCTCCTAACCGATTATGAGTTCTCCTATTACGGTTTTTCCATCTACTTTGTAAACAGGGATTATTCTGTAATTCACAGCTCTGGCCTCACCCCAAGCGATAGCCTCGATGTCAGTGCTGATGCCACAAGCAGAGCGGCGCAGCCAACAATCGAAGCGCCGGCGAAACACCCAAGAACGGCTTCGGCACCAAAGCCGAACTCAAGAACACATCCTCCAACAGTTGGTGCGAATACGGCGCCAAGGCGACCAAGCCCTAATGTGAATCCAAGTGCGCCGCTTCTCATGGGCGGGGAGAAGGCGTTCGACACCAAAGTGTTCAGCAGATTCTGCGCGCTAATCGAAGTTGCCCCCGTCATAACAACGAGGAATCCAAGAACAAAGGGGGATTTTTGATGTAAGGATATTCCGATAAGACAACACGCTGCAAGGATGCCGCAGAAAAGCGCGATCGTCCTCGATCCCAGTTTGACAGCGAGGAGCGAGGAGGCGAGCGAGCCGCCGATTGCTCCAAGATTAAGGGCGGTGGTCAGGTGGAGAGAACTGCTCATTGGCAGGTCGAATTCTCGCATAAGTTGCGTGAGCCACGTGGACACTCCATAGTACGAGAAAAGATCGGCGAAGGTGGCTAAGGCAAAGAAGATGAGCAGCCATCTCCCTGAACCACTGAATGTCTCGGTCCATGGTTTTGGGTCTCCTGGCTCTCTTGCCGCCGATATGTCTGGCTGCGTGAAAGTTCTTTTGATGCCAGCTTGATGCCTGGAGCTTCTATAGCCCATCTGTCTTTGACCTGCGCTTTTGCCTTTAGTTTCTTCACTTCGCTCAGAAAGACGCAAGTTTTTACACGACCTGATGTCATCGCGGCGCAATCCCTTTAGGGCAGCCAACATGATTACTAGACCAATTATGCCCGCAACAATGAATGCAGCTCTCCAGCTCGCCCCATCACCCATTAAGGCTACGGTTACAGATGCAAGCGTGCCTCCTGCCGGAATGCCCGCCATAGTGACGCTTACAACAAGAGGGGCAAAACGTTGCCCTGACGCGCTTCGCGCCAACGACAACGAAGTGGGCAAGACGACTCCAAGCCCTACACCCAAAGCAAGCCGCAGCAGCGCAATAGACAGCATTTCGGTGGCAAGCCCGGTAGCAAACACTGCAACGCTGAAAGCAGCAGTACCTGCAAGTATGATTGCTCTGGGAGTAAAGGATTGGTTGATCTTGCCTGCAGCGAGCCCTCCGACGAACATCCCCAGGAAGGCGAGGCTTCCTATGTTCCCAGCATTTCCAATGCTCATGCCAATTGCCGCATCGTTAATGAGAAGGGGGATTGTATTTCCGTATACGACGAGGTCGAACCCCTCGCATACCATCACGAGCGAGCAAGACAGAACCGCGACCCAATGTATTCTTTTGAGTTCCAGCATCAGACTCTCCAACTCGTTAGCAGATGCAAATTTGAATCCGTCCTCGATTCGTGGGCAGACAACAACCTGGCTTTACGCAGCGATTGCATCCTCGAGATAGCGGCTCCCACGCCGCACACCTCTTCCCGAGACGACAGCAACCTACTCGAGCAGTTTGCATTGGCTCTCACTTGCGCGCCTTCATGCGCTCGCGATATGCTGAGGGGGGTTCGTCGAAGACCCGCTTGAACG
>JAITOC010000042.1 GCA_031290175.1 Coriobacteriales bacterium
ATCCAATCGATTCACACCCTTGAATTGCCGAAACTGCCTGACGAGGGCGAGGGAAGGTTGTATACTTGGTGCAGGTTCCTCGATGCAGAAGACGAGGACGAGCTTCGGGGTCTTGCCGATAAGGATCCTGTGATCGAAAAGGCGGTGGGTATGCTTCTTAAACTGAGTGAGGATGAAGTCCTCCGCTACCGGGAGGATATGCGCCAAAAGGCACGCTGGAGCAAGATGGCGCGTGAGGATTTCGTGCATGATCAGGGAAAGGCTGAGGGTCTTGCCGAGGGGAAAGCCGAGGGTCTTGCCGAGGGGAAAGCCGAGGGTCTTGCCGAGGGCGAAGTGAAGGCGCAAGTCACCATCGCTCACAACCTCAAGGAAGCCGGTCTGCCCTTTGACATCATTGCGCAATCGACGGGGCTTTCACTCGATGAGGTAGCGGGGCTCTGATACCCCGCCAGACAGCAGCACCTTTCTGCGTTCCCCATTCCCAATTATAGCCGGGATTTGATTTATCATTGTTTTATGCTTTACCTACATTAGTAATGTGCTATGCTACTTGTGGTGAAGGTTTCTGAGCGAGCCATCTTCCTGTCCATCAGGGGGTTGGCGAGCAACGAGAGTTGCAGACACCGCGCCAACCTACCCCCTTACCCGAAGGGAGGTTGGACGATGAACCTGCTCCTATTGATGTTAGAAGTGGCGGCATCGACATTAACGTTGATAACAGCCGCACTGAAACTCATTAGTGCGGCCGTCAGAAACAAGAAAACTCAGTCTGATAAGGACTGAGTTTTCACAAAACTGATGGCTGGCTCTTCCAACGAAGCCTTCACCACTAACTCGATATTCTACCACAATTCCTATTTTGTGCACACACTCGTGTTCTTTGTGTGTCGTTATAAATCGATATTGTCATAACTGGGGGTGCGGACGTTTTACTTGGCGCTTCGCTAAAAGAAAAACACCATAACCAGCAGTAGCACCAGGCAGACCCCTGCCGCCACCGCATCGCGCCAGGCAAGGCGGAACTCGTGGTAGTGCGTGCGGTTGCTGCCTCCGTGGTAGCAGCGGCTCTCCATCGCGTTTGCCAGTTCTTCTGCTTTTCTGAATGACTGAGCAAACAGGGGCACCAGGCAGGGCACAAGCGTTCGCAGGCGCGCAAGAACGCCTCCGCTATCAAAGACCGCTCCACGTGCCTGCTGCGCTTTGCGGATGCGGTCAAAATCCTCCAGAAGCGTTGGTATGAAGCGCAAGGCGATGCTCGCCATCAGCGAGATTTCAAATGCGGGTACCCCAAAGCGCTCAAAGGGTTCAAGCATCTTTGCCATCCCGTCGCACAGTGCGATGGGCGAGGTCGTAAGTGTGAGCAGGGCGGCGGTCAAGAAGAGCAGCAAGAGCCGGAGTGTCATGAATCCGGCTTTGTAGAGCCCTTCTTCGGTAATGAGGATGAACCCAACTCGGAACACCTCGATTCCCTCCCGGGCAAGAAAGGTGTTAAAGAGCAGCGGAAAGAGCAGGAAGATACTCACCGGCGCCAATGCCTTGAGAATCGTTATAACGGGTACGCGTGAAAGTGCTATTACAATAAGCACAAATAAAGCAACAACCCCAAGCCCGATGAAGCCGTCTGCGAGAAAGACCGTCGCTATCAGCCCGAAGAGCAGTGTGAGCTTGGCGCGCACGTCGAGGCGGTGGATGACCGACTCCGCATGATGGTACTGCCCTATGGCGATATCAAATGCCACGGCTTACGCTCCCAGACTCCAGCTCGTGGGCAATCGCGCTCGCCAAAGTCTCAAGCGTGAGCAGGCCCTCAGGCAGCGGAAAGCCCTGGGCACGCAGCTCGGCGGCAAACTCGGTTGCCTGCGGCACGCCCAGGTTGATTGAGCGCAAAAAGTCGCCACGCCCGAACACCTCGGTGGGCGTACCTTGCATGACAGCCGCGCCATCTTTGAGCACAAGCACCCGATTGGCAAGCCGGGCGATGTCGTCCATGCTGTGCGAGACCATCACGAGCGTCATCCCCGAACGGTTGAATTCCTCAATGATTCCGAGCAGCTCGCTCCGACCCGCCGGGTCGAGCCCAGCCGTCGGTTCGTCGAGTATGAGCAGCTTCGGGTCGGTGGCAATGACGCCCGCAAGTGCTGCGCGACGCTTCTCTCCACCAGAAAGCTCGAAGGGCGACGCGTGGGCAAAGCGTTCGTATCCAAGGCGCAGGCGCTCCATGGCAAGGCGCACGCGTTTGTCCACCTCGGTGGCGGAAAGGCCGGCGTTGCGCGGCCCAAAGGCGATGTCTTCGGCAACGGTGGGCGCGAAGAGTTGGTACTCGGGGTACTGGAAGGCCATCCCAATCTTCAAGTGGAGACGGTTGCGCACACGTTTATCCGCGATGTTCTCGCCATCCACAACAACTCGCCCCGAGCTGGGGCTGAGTAGCCCGCACATCAGCTGGAGCAGCGTCGATTTGCCGCTTCCCGTGTGCCCGATAATCCCGAGAAAGGTGCCGTCCTCAATCGTCAGGTCAAGCGGCTTGAGCGCGGTGACATCGCCTTCATGGGAGCGGTAGGTGTAACTTACGCCTTCGAGTGCAAGCACAGTAGCACCTCCCGCAGCTCCTTGGGGCTCACGAGCTCCGGCACCTTGATGCCGCGTGCGCAAAGCTCCTCGGCGAGCAGGAGTGAGAAGGGCACATCGAGTCTGCATGCCCGCAGCAGCTCCTTGTGTGCGAAGACCTCGATCGGCGCTCCTTCAAGCATGTTGCGTCCCTCAGAGATGACCAGCACGCGCCCTGCGAGCATGGCCTCCTCCATGAAGTGCGTGATGAGGATGACGGTCATTCCGCCCTTGTTGAGCTCACGCACGATGCGCCTGATGCCGCGGCGGCCGCGGGCGTCAAGCATCGCACCCGGCTCGTCCAAAATGAGGACGTCGGGTCTCATGGCAAGCACGCCCGCGATGCATATTCGCTGCTTCTGCCCACCGCTCAGGTGTGCGGGGTTGCGCAGGGCAAAGTCGGTCATTTTTACGGCATCGAGGGCGTCGTCCACGCGGCTCGCGATTTCATCGTGGGGGACGGCGAGGTTCTCGGGACCAAACGCTACGTCATCCGCTACAATGCTGGTGACCATCTGGTTGTCGGGGTTCTGGAAGACCATCCCCGCATGGGAGCGGATCTCAAAGGCGAGCTCAGGCTCAGAGGTATCAAGCCCAACGGTGAGCACGCGGCCGCTTTGGGGTTTAAGCAAGGCATTTATGTGTTTGGCGAGGGTTGACTTGCCCGAGCCGTTTGCTCCGATGACCGCCAGAAACTCGCCCGGCTCGACGGTAAAGCTGATAGCGTCAAGTGCCGCTTGTTGCGCGGGGATGGCGTCTGCGCTCGTAGCTGTCTGCGGCACAGTGGCGTGCGCTGGATACACATAATTTACTATGTCGAACTCGACTATTGGCACAGGAGACACCTCTGCATCTTCCATCCGGACTCTGACCGTCGGTCCCAGACTCACACTGGGTCGGCTCCGCTCGCGCGGAGTTCGTGGACTTGCGGCTCAACAACCGCTTACCACCGGTGAGGAATTTCACCTCGCCCTGAAACAGATGAGCATAGTGTAGCACAGGGGAGCGCCAAGGGTGCGTGGGGCGCTTGATGGGCTTTTCTTGAGGGTTTCCTTGACCTTTCCTCGTGAGCTTCCCTTGACACCCATTTGTTTTCCTCAATACACGACACAGTCGTGAGTCATATCGACATACATATTGATTTTTGATAGCGAATCTGCTATTGTGCAACATGAAGAAACTTGAGTTCAACTGGATGAAGCGCAAGGACGGAACGAGTGAGTTTGAGGAGTTCCTTAACTCGTTGCCCGACAAAGATGCCGAGAAGCTGTTTGCAGTTATCAAAAAGACCGAAGATCATGGGCTTCGAGTGGCAATCAAGATGCAATGGGTTAAGAAGTTGGAAGATAATTTATACGAACTGAGGTCAAGGCAGGGACCCGACATCCAGCGAGCAATCTACTTTCAGGAGATAGGCACCAAGTTTTTGATTACACACGGATTTAGCAAGAAATCGCAAAAGACTCCAAAACAGGAAATCCAACATGCGCAGGAGTTACGTAGACGATATTTGGAGGCAAAGGATTATGAGTAAAATCGATGAGCTGATTGAAAAAAGGAGTAAGGACAACCCAAAGTTCGCTGAAGGGTACAAGCGGGAATGTGAACGGCTGGAAGTCGCCGTTGCGCTGATGCAACTTCGCGAAGAAGAGGGTCTGACTCAAAGGCAACTTGCGGAACTCTCCGGCAAGCCGCAGTCCACCATTGCTCGCATTGAGAACGGCAGCATGAACACTTCAATGAAGGTGCTCAATGAGATTGCCACCAGCTTGGGAAAGAAGGTCGAACTCAGGTTCGTAAGAGCGTGACAGGGAAAGACGCCTCCCTAGGGCGCTTTTCCAAAGAAACAAAATATGCAAATCTGGATAGTTTGTTTAACCAGTTTATAGAGTATCTGGCTACCTAAATTCTCCAGATTTGCCTTTCTTGTTTCCCTGCGCTATCATGACCAATGTCCATTTTGCTCTGTATCTGAAGGGAGATTGTGCGATGGATAAGACGATTGCAGAGATAATCAGCTCATTCTCCCTTGAAGACTACCGTCCAATCTTCAAGCGCGATCTCTCTCTTGGCAATCTGTCCGAGCCGCGGCGGGGAAACCTCGTAACGGTTGTTACGGGTATCAGGCGGTCCGGCAAGACCTACCGACTCTTCCAGGAAATCGACCAACTCATTGACAAGGCCAACGCGAGACCGTCAGTTCTCTACTTCAACTTCGAGGATGATCGTCTCAAGCCTTTCACCCCTGACCTTGGAAATCGTGTACTGGAGACGTTTTATCTCCTTAACCCCAGCGCCAGAATAACGGGAGCTTACCTCTTTTTGGACGAGATACAGGTTGTGCCTGAGTGGGACATCTGGCTGAGGCGCGTTGTCGATACTGAGAAGGTTACGGTCTGCGTCACAGGGTCATCGGCAAAACTGCTCTCAAAAGACATCGCAACGGCATTCCGCGGTCGCGCTCTCAGCTACGAGATGACGCCCCTCAGCTTTAGCGAGTTTGCGCGGCTGCCCCATGAGGGGGTTCCATGCAAAGATGGGGCTGGTTTGCTGGAAGATTCAGCTTCAAATCGTGCGTTCTCTCAAAAAGAGCACTCTTTGCTCGCGAGCCTTTTCTTGGGCTATCTTGACAAGGGCGGTTTTCCTGCTGTGCAAGCTCTCTCCGCAAAACAGGCAACCTCACTTCTGCAAGACTATGTGAGTAGGGTCGTGGCAACCGATGTGGTGGAGCGCCATGGGATTGGGAATCTGAAGGCTGCCGACCTGTTTGCTCAGAGAGCCGTCTCGAACAACGCCCGCGAACTCTCCATCAGGAAGTCCGAGAACGTATTCAAGTCTCTTGGCATTGCGGTAAGTCGAGCTTTTCTGGCAGATTTGCTGGATTACCTTGCAGACTCCTTCCTTATCCAGACCGTGCTGCCCTTCTCCCGAGCCTTGGCAGACAATGCGCGTTCTGCAGTCAAGGTATATGCGGTCGACCCCGGGATCGTGAGGGCAGTCTCGCCATCGTCTGCCACCGATGTCGGGCAACGGTTGGAGTGCGTCGTCTATGCAGAGCTGAGGAGGCGCTGCAGCCCCATGCACTCAGGTGCCGTTGCGTCATATCGGACAAACAGCGGCTACGAGGTCGATTTCATCGTTGGTGACATGCTTTCCCAAACGGGTTTTGCGTTCTACCAAGTATGCGAGTCGTTAGGCGATGGGCGCGTGCGGAAGCGAGAGCTGCGCGCCATCTCTGAAGCGATGGGGGAGAAAGGGATAGGCACAGGCACCATCATCACGCTTGATGATGAGGAGACTATCGACCTGGTTCTTCAAAACGGGCACCTGGCTCGCATCGAGGTAATTCCTGCTTGGAAGTGGTGTCTGGTATAAAGCCCGCATTGTACGGTATATAATTGATCTGAGCCATGAAACGGATCAGGCTCACTGACTGTCTGGTTTGAGCCATGGTAGAGCCTGCATGACTGTGCCTGCCTGCTCGTAGAGGCTATTGCCAAGCACTCTCAAAACAGCCAATGGGATGTGACCGTCGATAAAGTTAAGCAAGGCCATAAGCTCATCCGCCGTATCAG
>JAITOC010000003.1 GCA_031290175.1 Coriobacteriales bacterium
ATCGTGACCAGCGGCTGGCGTCGCGGTCTGCTTCTCCCCGACCTTGAAGGCGTTGATACACCAGCCCAGCAGGTCGCCATCGCCTTGCAGAAAGCCGGGATCGCCGCACATGAATCCTATGGTCTCGAACGTTTTGAAGTAGTGCGCTACACATGAGAAGAAGCCGCTTGCGCGTTTTCACCCGGGGAGCATGATTCTGAGCGTGGGGTCATATGGCTGCAACCTCTATGCAACCATTGCAAGTGTCGCGATCTCCAATTGGTTCAAGGGTGCCTCAAGCCTGATCGAGGGGGATTTGCAGCAGACGGGCATAATCCTTCTCGGTCTCAATCTCGCATTCTGCGATGAGACGATTGAAAGGTTCATCGGTTGGGTCTGTGTTTCGTTGGGCTGTCCGCAAAGCCTCGATGTAATCGTGTCTGAGCACAGGTGGAATCGAAACGATGAAGTAGCCCCTGTTCAACAGGATGAGATTCATCAGGAGACGAGCGGTGCGTCCGTTACCGTCTGAGAACGGATGAATGTCAACAAGCCGCCGATGTGCGAAGGCCGCCAGTAACACGGGATGAAGCGCCTCTGCTCGGATGGCCACCTCATCAATGAACCGCTCCATCAATGCGGGCAGGTCTCTTGGTGCCGGAGGCAGATAGGTCGTACCTGAAATGAATACTCGATGATCGCGATAACGCCCGGCCTTATCCCCATCAACGCGGGCATAGAAAAGCCGGTGAAGCTCGAGTATGAGGGTTTGAGTCACAGTAAGATTCTGCGATTGTGCCGCTGTGAGCATGAAGTCATAGGCATCGGCGTGACCCACTGCTTCATAGCTGTCACGGATGGGCTTGCCCCCCACAGTCAGTCCGTCCTCCAGTAACACCTTAGTCTCACTCAGGGTAAGGGAATTGCCCTCCAGCGCGTTGGAGGAATAGGTGAGGTCAACCCTGAAATACTCTCTGAGTTCCCGAGCCTCCATTGGCGAAAGAGGTCGTCGTCGATCAATCGTCTGTTTGAGGGCGTCAATCCGCACCAGTAGATTATCGATTTCCAATTGAGGATACCTCCTGTCCAAGGTACATTTTACGCCTCCAGAGAGGTGATGGCGCGGCAGACTGCTGGGCTGGATGGGTGCCACCCGCTCTACGCACTCACCTTTTGCTTGGCGTGCTTGCTGGCGGAGCGGTAGACGATGGTGGGTTGTTGGTCGCCGCGGACGGCTTCGGCAGTGACGACTACCTCGGCGATTGAGTCGTTGCCAGGGAGGTCGTACATCGTCTCCATCAGGGTGCGCTCACAGATGGAGCGGAGCCCGCGAGCGCCGGTGCCGTGCTCGGTTGCCTCGTTGGCTATCGCCTTTAAGGCACCGTCGGTAAAGGTCAGCTTTACGTCTTCAAACTCGAAGAGGCGCACATATTGCTTGACCAGCGCATTCTTGGGTTGCGTCAGGATGCGGATGAGATCCTCTTCTGAAAGCTCCTCGACGCTGCAGATAACCGGGATGCGTCCGACGAACTCGGGTATCATGCCAAAGCGATTGAGATCCTCAGGCAGGGTCTTGTTGAGTATTTCGGATGACTGGTGGCTGTGCGGCTTCTTGATCTCGGCGGCAAAGCCGATGCCCTTCTTACCGATGCGCTCGGAGATGATCTTGTCGAGCCCGACAAAAGCACCGCCCAGGATGAACAGGATGTTGGTCGTATCGATCTTGATGAGCTCCTGATGGGGATGCTTGCGCCCACCCTGCGGAGGCACCGAGGCTTCCGTGCCCTCGATGATCTTCAGGAGCGCCTGCTGCACGCCCTCACCAGAAACGTCGCGTGTGATGGAGAGGTTCTCCGCCTTGCGCGCGACCTTGTCGATCTCGTCGATGTAGATGATGCCTATCTGCGCCGAATCGACATCCATCTCGGCAGCGGTTATGAGCTTGAGCAGGATATTCTCCACATCCTCACCCACATAGCCTGCCTCGGTGAGTGCGGTCGCATCGGCGATGGCAAAGGGCACCTGCAGGATACGGGCGAGTGTCTGCGCGAGCAGGGTCTTGCCGCAGCCGGTGGGACCGAGCAGCAAGATGTTGCTCTTGGCAAGCTCAACGTCGCCCTCCACCGTGTCCTCGCCAAGCGCTATGCGCTTGTAGTGGTTATAGACGGCAACCGAAAGAGCCTTCTTTGCAAGCTCCTGCCCGACAACGTAGTTGGAGAGCTGCCCGTGTATCTCAGAGGGTATGGGCAGATGCTCAAGCAGGGGGCCTTTTTCGTCCTCAGACGCCTCGTCTTCTCTGCCAGTGAGGTCGTGCTCGACTATCTCTTCGCAGAGATGTACGCACTCATCACAGATGAACACGTTTGGGCCAGCGATGAGCTTGCGCACCATCTCCTGGGGTTTGCCGCAGAAGCTGCACCGCAACTCACCAAAGCCGCCGTCGAATCCATCGTAGCCATCCCCATCGTAGGGTCCGTCACTGCCGCCGCCGTCAAATCCAAAATTGCCATGCCTTTTAGCCATTTATGCATCGTCCTTTGTCGCGTTGTTCGTCACGTGCGCTTAGGGTTGGACTATTTACTCGCCCGCTACTTATCTTACTTGTTCTCTTTCTTGTCTTTCTTGATGTCGCGCGCGTAGAAGATCTCGTCAACGAGTCCATACTCCTTGGCTGCCTCGGCGCTCATGAAGTTGTCGCGCTCGGTGTCTTCGTGGATCTTCTCGAGTTTCTGGGAGGTGTGGTCGGCGAGTATCTGGTTGAGACGCTCGCGGGCATAGAGTATCTCACGCGCAGCAATCTCGATTTCGGTCTGCTGACCCTGCGCGCCGCCGCTCGGCTGATGGATCATGACGCGCGAGTTGGGCAGTGCATAGCGCTTGCCCTTGGCACCAGAGGCGAGCAGCACGGCAGCCATGGAGGCAGCCTGCCCGATGCAGATGGTGGACACGTCGCACTTGATGAACTGCATCGTGTCATAAATCGCGAGACCTGCGGTGATGACGCCGCCGGGTGAGTTGATATACAGCGAGATGTCCTTTTCCGGGTCGTCGCTCTCAAGGTGGAGCAGCTGCGCGACCACGACGTTTGCCACATGGTCGTCAATCGCCTCGCCCAGAAAGACGATGCGGTCGTTTAGGAGACGTGAATAGATGTCAAAGGAGCGCTCGCCACGTGGCGACTGCTCGATGACATACGGAATCAGTGCGGAACGATGGGGTTGAACAGACATTACTACTCACCGGCTTTCTTGCTTGTTGGTTTCTTTTCAGCAGCAGACTTCTTTGTGGCTGTGGCCTTCTTCTCTGCGCCCTTCTCCCCTGCGCTTTCCTCCTCTGTGGCGGGCTTCTTCCCCGCGGCCTTCTTTGCAGCTTTCTTTGCCGCCGGTTTTTTGCCAAGCTCGAACACCTCGGCGGTGTCTACCAGATGACGCGCCGCTTTCATGCGGAGTAGCCCTTCGCGGATCTCGGAGAGACGCCCGTTTGCCTTCCAATCCGCATACAGCTCTTCAGGGTTTTGAGCCCCACTGTTCGCGAATTCTTCGTGAATCTCGTCATCGGAAATCTCAAGCGCGAGATGGCGCGCCAGAGCACCAAGTGCGAGTTCCTGCGCAACCTCAGCCGCCGCCTGCTGCTTCACGTCCGCCCGGAACCCTTCTGAAGTGAGTCCCGTCTGAGCAAGGTAGGCATCAAGTGTCAGCTGATTCTTCTGGAGCGTTGAGAAGAAGTCACGATAGATGCTCTGCTCAGCCTGGTTGACGAGAAGCTCAGTCGGCTCGCCCTCAAGGCGTGAGGCCAACTCTGTGGTGACGAGACGGTTCTTGAGCCCCGGAATCTCGTAGCTCTTCTGCGCCTTGATGGACTCGGCAACTCGATTCTTGAACTCCTCGACGCTCTCGTACTCAAGTTTTTCCTTCACCCACTCGTCCGTCAGCTCAGGAAGCTTCTTAACCTGCTCGCCATCGACTTCCTCGAAATCGACGTAGTACTCAAGAAGGGAGTCAACCTGGCTCTGTATCTCCTCGGGGGTCGCCTCCTCAGACGGAAGCTCGATCTGAACCGGCTCATAGGATGAGAGCTCATAGACCGGTGAGACCGTAAATGTTGTCGTGTACTGGTACTCCTCGCCTTCCTTCACGATATCGAGTTCAGGAAAATCAGGCGAATCGAGCGGCACAAAGCCCTCAGAATCGATGGCGAGCGGGAAGGTTTCCTTCACCAGATCATCGGTCGTCTTGCCGAGAAAATACTCCTTGCCACCATAATTGTTGTCGAGCACGTGCCGGGGCGCCTTGCCGGGGCGGAACCCGGGGATACGCACTCGTGCCGCTTCCTTGTAGGCTGCGGCGATGCCTTTATCTACCTCAGCGGCAGAGATGACCACCTTAACTTCAACCTTATTATCCTCAAGTCTCCTACTGCTCGTTTCCAAAGCTGTCATCGTTCCTCTCAGTAGTTGTTTCAGCCGTTATTTCATTTCAAGGGCACCTCAAAGGTGCCCTTGACCCAGCGCGGATAAGTATAGCGCAGTTCACGCGAGAGCTGCGTTGGTAACAACGGTTGTTTGCCGAGTTGTCGATTTGCTTAAACGTGAAGATTCACAGAGAGAACGTTCTACCACATATCCCGCACACAGGCACATATCCCGCACAAATGGCAATCAACGCTACAATGGCGAGGGCAATCAACGGTTGCAATCTTCACAGCAGATTTATTGCAAATCTTATAGCAAAATGCTTGCAATCGTTAAGATTACCTGGTTACCACGAGCAAGCTAACTAACGATAAACTCACCAATAACTGTCGTTCCATCGGACTCATACACAGGGATTGACTTATCGTTTGCAGCGCAGGCGGCAGCATAGGCGCTGGCGGCAATCTCAATCGTATTGTCATCAAGAGGAATAAGTTGGGCAAGCAAGTTCTGTTCTTCCACTGTCAGATAATCGAAGGGAGCCTCACCACCGTGTGCCTCAATAACGGTGCGTAAAGCTTTATTAGCTGCGTCAACATCGATAGACGCATTCAGCCCGGTTTGTTTTTGCACCGAATCGATGAAGACAAAAGAGAAGGAACTGAATCTGTCGTCCATCAACTTTGTTGCTTCTTCTGGGTTCTTTGGTTGGTAGGGCTGTTGGGCGCGCCACAAATCTTCGCTATAGACATAGCCGATGGAGCCATTTGTCGCATAGGCGCTGATTAGGTCAGGCTCAAGTTCAGGGGAAGCGGCATCAAGCCCCGACCCATACGTATCCCCGCTCTCATTGATGCTATAGATGGTGGAG
>JAITOC010000069.1 GCA_031290175.1 Coriobacteriales bacterium
TGACTTTGGAATTAAATCCAAAAAGTATTGCTTTTTTTATAGTTTTTGGATAGTATCTCATCTATAACCCAGGGAGGTGAAGCAATGATTGAGAGAAGTGAATACATGAATCTGCTCATTGGATTCAGAGACAAGCAGATTATCAAGATTATCACAGGAATAAGAAGGTGTGGAAAGTCAACCTTGCTTGCAAACTTTCAAGAACACCTTCTTAAACAAGGTGTATCGCCAGAGCAGATACTCTCAATCAACTTTGAGGACTTTGAGAATGAGTCGCTACGAAACCCCCATCAGTTGCACGACTATATCAAACAGCATTTGCTGCAAGACAAAATGAACTACCTGTTTTTGGACGAAGTGCAGGAGGTTGAAGAATACCAAAAGGTCGTTGATAGCTTCTTTATCAAGAAGAATGTCGATCTCTATCTTACTGGCTCCAATGCACACCTGCTTTCTGGAGATCTGGCAACCTTGCTTTCGGGGCGATATGTGGAGATTGAGATGCTGCCCTTCTCATTCAAAGAATACGTAGCAACTACGGGTGACACCAGAGAACTGGCGCGCAAATATACTACATACTTAACCAATAGCTCCTTTCCTTTTACCACCACGCTGGCTGGAAACCAGAAGTTGATACAGATTTATTTGCGGGATATCTACAGCACGGTCTTACTGAAAGACGTTTTAACCAGGAATAGAATCACCGATCCCATGATGATGGAAAGCCTTATCCGATTTGTCTTTGACAATATTGGTAGCCAGATTTCCACCAAGAAGATCAGTGATGCCATGAATGCAAACTACAGAAAGATTGATGTCAAGACTGTGGAGAAGTATCTCAATGCACTGGTTCATAGCTACATAATCTATCAAGCGAAACGCTATGATATCAAGGGCAAAGAGTACCTCAAAACTCTGGACAAATACTACGTCGTGGATATTGGTATGCGGTATTTATTATTGGGGAATAGCGCCGCTGACACTGGTCATATTCTTGAGAATGTAATCTACTTGGAGTTACTGAGGCGTGGGTATCGGGTTTATATCGGCAAAGTCAATGAGCAGGAGGTTGACTTCGTTGCGATGGATCAAACCACAACGCTTTACCTTCAGGTTGCCGCTACGCTACGAGACCCCAGGACACTTGCCAGAGAGCTGGAGCCACTCCAGAGGATTTCCGACAACTACCCCAAGTATCTCTTGACTCTCGATGAGGATCCTGAGGTCAACTTTGCAGGGATCATATGCAAAAATGCTCTGGATTGGCTGCTTACTTGATCATTGTGGGTGTTCAAACAGACGGCGACCCCGTGACACGCTGTGCGCCGTGACACGCTTAAACATTCTTGCTTATGGGCACCTCTCATAATGATGGAGCTGGTGATAGGAATCGAACCTACAACCGTCTGATTACAAGAAATCAGATGCGCTACCGTTGCGCCACACCAGCTTGAATCAGATACGAGCGAGCGAGCAGATAGTCTATCCGAGTTCCCAAATTACTTCCACTTATATTGACTTTCATACTTGACAGCTACAATATTATACGGTATATAATATTGTTACATTCAGAGTATTGGAGTGCTTATGGGATTTCAGATAACAGCGGCTCTGCTCGATGCCTGCGTGCTCTCCATTCTTGCACGAGGAGACACCTACGGCTACGAGCTGACCCAGAACCTGCGAGAACGCCTACAGGTGTCCGAATCAACGCTGTACCCGGTGCTACGAAGGCTTCAGGCGGGATTGCTGCTCCGCACCTATGACATGCCGCATCAAGGGCGCAATCGCCGGTATTACTCCATTACGGAGCAGGGCACAGCACAGCTTGTGCAGTTCAAACAGGATTGGTCACAGTTCAGAGACCAGCTTAATTCGTTGCTGGGAAAGGAGGGCTAGATGGACAAGGCAACCAAGGAAACCTATCTCAGCGAGCTGGAGACCGCTCTCGCGAGCCTGACGGAGGCAGACCGCTCAAACGCGATTGCCTACTATACCGAGTATCTCGATGATCTGGGCGCAATAAGTTTCGACGAGGCAAAAACCTCGCTAGGCACCCCAAAAGAACTCGCACGACAGGTAAAGGCAGACTGCGCGGTCAAGGGTCTTGAGACCCCGCTAACACCACCGCCACTCTATTATCAGGCGGTGCCAGCGGGAGCGGTAGGCGCGCCCAATGGTGCAGTTGGTGGGTCTCCCTACGGTACACCCACCGGTACTCAGTCGCCTCAGTATTACCCTGCGCCTCAGCAGGAGGCTCCAAAGAAGAATTCCACACCAAAGGTCATCCTGATTGTCATCCTCGCAATCTTTGCGCTGCCAGTCGGTGTACCGCTGCTCGTCTCCGCCGTCGCCGTGATTATTGCCATGCTGGCAGGCCTTGCAAGCGTGCTCATTGGCTTTGCAGCGGTGGTGTTCTCATTGTTGGCGACCGGTGTCGTTGCTGTTGTTATCGGCCTTGTCCTGCTCTTCAGTGACTTTGCTACGGGTCTATTCTACCTTGGCGGCGGTTTCGCGCTGCTCGGCGTAAGTCTTTTGTTCGGAGCCCTGTTCTATAAACTCGGCGGCGTGTGCGTCAAGGGTGTTGCAAAGTTCTTCAACTGGATACGACTCAAACTCTCAAAGAAGGAGAGGGGTGCAAAATGAGCAAGGGAATGAGAAACCTCCTCATCGTCGCTTGTGTCTTCATACTTGTTGGAAGCATCCTTGGCGGGGCGGGGTATTCCCTCGGGGGGTTCAACTCGGTAAGTTTTACCACCCGAGGCCCTGTGGTTATCAGACCGGGTTATAGCCAATACATCCAAGTTGATTCTGCTTGGGAAACGCTGACTGATGTTGATATCGATGTGGATGTCCTTGACCTTAATTTGGTCGAAGGTCCATCAGGTGGCGGCTTCCAACTCATCGGAACCTATAACGCCTCCTATTCGACCTACTACATGGATGATAGCAACGGGAAGCTCACGGTAAAGATTTCTTCTGATGAGATGAGTGGGTTCATTGGCTTTGGCTTTATGGAGCCTGATCCGACACACCTGACCCTTATATATCCTGCGGGCACACACTTTAATACCGTCAAACTGAACAATGATGTTGGCAGCCTTACAGTAAACAACCTGAATGTCTCTGCTCTCGCAATCAATCTGGCAGTAGGTTCCTTTTCGGGCAGTGCTATCACTGCTGACACGCTTACGGCAGACCTTGCCATGGGCAGCTTTACCGCCAATAACCTCGTTGTGAAGAGTTTTGCAGAACTGCAACTCGCGATGGGCGCTCTGGATATCAGCAGCTCACAGATTAAAAACCTGGAGGCTGAGTGCGCTATGGGCAGCATGACGTATACGGGCACGCTCTCAGGCAAGGCCGTGCTGGCGGTCGATATGGGTTCAATTGATATGAACCTCGACACTGACGAAAAGAACATCTCCTTTGACATCAGCACTAACATGGGAAGCACCAACATCAACGGCAAGGGGTATACTGGTAACGTAAGGCTGAGTGCCTCGTCACCTTCACTGGAGCTTGATGTTTCCGCCAATCTCGGCAGTGTGGATATCAAGACACGTATGTGAGAGGAAAACAGCTCAGGGGGTAGGTGCATGATGAAACACCCAATTGTTCTACAGAAGTTGCCGGCACCCGTCAGGGGGAATATCCATAAGGCTTTGGCTGCTGCTACTCGGGGGAATACCCAGATAACATCGGCTTCTGCTACTCATGGAAATTCTCGGGAGGCTCGGGCTACAGCGGGTGCCGCAAAGAGATTTTTCAATCCTTACCTTGCATTTTGGATGTTTGTGATCGGAGCGATGATTGGATACGCCGTTGAGACAATCTTCATCCTGGCAGTGACGGGGCAGTATGAGATACGTTCGAGTCTAGTATTCGGCCCCTTTAACATCATCTATGGAGCAGGCACTGTCGTGCTCTACGCCGGCCTGAGCAGAATCGACCGAAGGAGCACAGCACAGATATTCGTGCTCGGAGCTCTTGTCTGTACCGTTGTTGAACTCGTCTGTTCCGTTTTGCAAGAACTGGTTTTTGGGAGCACCTCCTGGGATTACTCCTGGGCACCTTTCAATCTCAACGGTCGCGTCTGCCTGCTCTTCTCTCTCGGCTGGGGCTTTCTTGCGGTGCTCTTTACGCGCGTAGCGCTCCCTGCATGCGAGACCGGTCTCAGTGCCATACCGCTGCACATCATGCGACCACTCACGCTCATCCTGCTCACCCTGCTCGTACTCGATGCCACACTCTCTGCCGCTGCGGTCGCCCGTTGGACCATGCGACTGGAGGGCATGCCCGCGCTGTCACTCGTTGACGGATGGATCGACCGCCTCTTCCCCAATGAGACGATGGGAAAGATCTATGCAAACATGCAGCAGCTGCGCTAAAGAAGCACACGGCTCAGGCACCCTTACGCCAAAAGGCGGTTCTTTACCTGAATGGCTTGCGTGGGCGTCTTTGTTTTTGGGCGCAGGTTGCGCAATTGCGGTGGCACCTGCTCACACATATTGTTCCAGAAGCGCTTGGGCATGAAGTTGCGTTGGCAGGTTGGGTTCTTGCGCTCCTCGATGGCGATGGTGTCAAAGAAGGTCTGCCAGAGTGCCTGGAACTCATCCTCCTGCAGGGAGTGAGCGGGCAGTTGAAGCTCCCTCGCATCGACGAGCCACCAGCGCTCCGTGTCAAAGACCCCCGTGAGACCGTGGACTGCATCATAGATCATGAAGGGCTGGATGTTGAAGCGCGCCGCAAAGTGATCCATGATGAGGGGCACAACATTGGCTTTTGGCGCAATTTGCGAGAAGAACACACCGTTGCTGAGCTGGGCAAAGCGCACGAACTGCAACATATAGTGAGCCTCCTTACTCACTCGGCTGCACAGCTCCTCAAAATCGTGCACCGCTGGAGCCGCCAGGTGCGTGCATGCCCTGCTCCCCCGCTTCATCGTGTATTGCAGGTAACGCAGGATGACGCCACCCTTGGAAGGCTCGTCTGAGAGAAAAGCGTGCTTCACGTCGTCGTAGGCTCTGACGCCAAGCGTGTTCAGGATACCGGACTGCACCCGTTCAGCGTGCTCAAGGTTGGTCAGCGTTGGGATATATCCGCAAAACAGGCTCTCCTGCAAATCCTGTTCAACGATGATGTTCTCGGGATATTCCTTGCGTTGGAATGCAACAAACACTGCCGAGAGCATCCCCTCGAGCGTGCCATCATAGAGGTAGGAGAAGCCTGTCATACGCGCACCAAAGCACGCTGTGGCTCTTGCTCGAAAAGCCCCAGCTGCCCTTCAAGGACGCCCTTAAATCGGCGTTGCTGGGCGTTATGCGTCAACTTGTCATAGATGCCCACGGGGTCAAAGAGCACCCCTTGCGCATAGGAGCCATTGCAGGTGATGAAATACTGGGCACGCTTCATGGTCACGTTCAGCTTCTTGAGGTCCTCAAAGCGCAGGGCACGCTCGCGCCGTGCGAGCATGATGCGTTTGGCGCTGCGCACCCCTACCCCCGGGATGCGGAGCAGCATCTCATAGGGCACACGGTTTACCTCCGCAGGAAACTGATCGATGTGATTGAGTGCCCAGTTGCATTTGGGGTCGATGAGCGGGTCGAGAAAGGGATGCTCTTCATCGATGATCTCAGAAACGTCAAACTGGTAGAAGCGCATGAGCCAATCGGCCTGATAGAGCCGGTGTTCACGCAGCAAGGGCACCTCGCTCGTCGTTGGAAGCAGCGGGTTGCTGTTGACGGGAATGTACGCGCTGAAGAATACGCGCCTGAGTTCAAAGGAGCGGTAGAGGCTCGCCGAGAGGTTCAGAATCTGATAATCGCTCTCTGGCGACGCGCCGACGATCATCTGCGTGCTCTGCCCTGCCGGCACGAAGCGCGTGCGCCGCACAGTGCTCAGCCGCTTGTCCTGATAGTTAGCCTTGATGCCATCACGGATAAAGCCCATCGGCTTGATAATCGCATCCCCTGCCTTCTGTGGGGCAAGCAGCTTGAGGCTCTTTTCTGAAGGAAACTCGATGTTGAGGCTCATGCGATCAACAAGCACGCCAAGACGCACCAGAAGCTCATCCGAGGTGCCCGGTACCGCCTTGGCGTGGATATAGCCTCTGAAATGATATTCATCGCGCAGGATGTGGATGACCTCGCACATCTGCTCGGTCGTATAATCGGGGTTGCGCAGCACGCCCGACGAGAGGAACAAGCCCTCGATGTAGTTCCGCCGATAGAAACCGATGGTGAGCTCCGCAAGCTCCCGCGCCGTAAATGTCGCCCGCGGGATGTCGTTCCCACGCCGATTGACGCAGTAGGCACAGTCGTAACTACAGACATTGGAGAGCAGCACCTTGAGCAAGGTTATGCAGCGCCCATCAGCCGAGAAGGCATGGCAGATACCCGCAGAGGTCGTCTCTCCAAGCTGCCCTTTCTGCGCCTTGCGATCCACCCCACACGACGTACAGGCGACATCGTATTTGGCCGCATCCGCCAGAATAGTAAGTTTATCGAGCAGCTCCAAGGATCCTCCCTGCACAACAGCAATAGAACAGGTGTTCGTATTCATCCTAAACGAACACCTGTTCGATGTCAAGCAGCGATACGGCAGCCTTATTCGGTTGGATCCTCTGTTTGTGCGGTGAGGGGGAGGCTCTCTGCAGGGGGAGAAGGCTCCTCGTCAAGTTCAGGGATGGTGGGTATCCGCAGCATTAAGGCGTAGAACTGGCAGGCGGCACACACCACAAGGATTATCCACACGTAGACTTTCTGTACGAGAAAGCCACTGAGCCCCATGAAGACATAAGTGATGCCAATGATCTGGAGTTTTCGTTTGAGTGTAATGCCACCGCGCTCCTTGTAAGAGAGAACGTAGGCCTTGTAGACCTTGGTCGTCTTAAGCCAGGTATGATAGCGTTCGGAGCTCTGAGCAAATAGAAAGGCTGAGAGCAGGATAAACGGTGTTGTGGGAAGCACGGGGATAGGTATACCGATAAGCCCTAAAACGAGACAGACCCAGGCGGCACAGAAGTAGAATGCTTTTTTCAACCTCATCGGTTTTCTCCATTGTCTTGCTTGGGTCTGACCGCGGCGTCCGTGCCGCGCGCCATGCGCTCGAGCGCCTCGCGGGTGACTCCATCAAGGCGTCCTCCCAGCGTGTTCTTTGGCTTGGGACGCTCTGCCACCTCAAGAACCTCTTGGTGGATGCCGTGCATCTCCTCACAAAAGCCTGCGGCAGACATGCGCGTTACGCGTCTCCCAAGAACAGTCCACTGGGTTGCGGCATCCGAGGTGATGACGAGCACCTCCCTGCCCTGCTCGGCTGCTTCGCGTGCGCGTGCCTCGATGACGGTGTCTGCCGAGACACCGGCTGGCGAGAAGATGACCTCAACTCCTGCCACGCCACGCGATGCGCCTGTTGAAGAGGGGTTGCCAGCGCCATCGAAGACGAGGGTGGCCTCATAGTCGCTCCCCGCGAAGGTGGCCACATCCGATACGAGCGTCTGTCGCGCCAGATTGAAGGGGTCGTGTGTGTGGTCAGGGGCACCCTCAAGCAGGTGCGCATAGTAGGCACCGCTCCGCAACACGTTATAGCCATCAACGATCAGTGCCCTCTTCACACAACACCTTCTTGGAAAATAGCCCCTTCGCCCCTGCGGAGCCATTCGTAGGCGATGGCGGTGAAGGCCTGCGCTACATTGAGTGAGGGGGTGACGCCGCGCACGGGCAGCTTGACCTCGAAATCGCAGGTCTCGCGCACGAGACGTGAGAGCCCGGTGTCTTCAGCACCCATGACGAGCACAATCCTGCCCTCAAGCGGCGTGTGCCAGATGTCATCGCGTGCGTGCTCGGTGGCACCGCAAACCCAGAAACCTTCTTCCTTGAGGCGCTTCAGGCCACTGACAAGGTTTGCCTCGCGCGCCACCTTGAGGTGCTCGATCGCGCCCGCTGAGGCCCGATAGACGCCGTCGTTGACGGGTGCTGCTCGCTTGCTCGGAATCAGCAAGCCCACCGCTCCCACAACCTCGGCGCTACGGATAATCGCGCCCATATTACCCGCGTCGGTGATGTGGTCGAGCGCAACGATAAGTGCGTCCTTCTTGCCCTTGGAGGACTGTATGAGGTCGTACAAGGTCGCGTACGCATAGTTATAGAGCGCCGAGGGTCCCTCAGACTCATTGCTCTTTTCGCGCCATTCACTCATATCGCTCACGCCCATCACTCGCGTCCGTCATTTATACCACCACTCATGCCTACCGCTCATAGCGCTCGCTCACGCCCGTCTGCTACTTTCTCACCACGCGCGTACCGCTGGCGGTGTCTTCGATGGTGAATCCGAGCTGCGCCAGCCCATCGCGCACTGCGTCTGCCAGCGCCCAATCCTTCTGCGCCCGCGCGCACGCCCGAGCCTCGAGCAGCAGGTCAACGGCTTCTGCAGGGATATCCCCCGCATAGTTGGCAAGTGCTGCGGCAAGAGGGACGAGCCCCGCGGGCAAGGGCTCTGCCGCATCCGCGCCCTCCGTGCCTATCGCAACGCCGAGCACAGAGAGCAACTCGATGATCGTGGCAAGCGCCTCGGTTATCGCCTGTTTATGCTCCTCATCCGTGATGCCGCCCGCAACACTCGCATTGCCTGCTGTGACGAGCTCGAAGACTGCCGCCACCGCACCGGCGGCGTTGAAGTCGTCATCCATCGATGCGGAGAACTGCGCTCGCGTGGCGGTAATCTGGGCGAGAAGCGCCGCACCACCAACCCCAGCGCTCGCAGTATCACTCGCAGCGGTCTCCAAAAACCAGCTGAGGTTGCGGGTTGCGCCTTCTATGCGGTCGAGGGCGGCAGCGGCCTCAGCAAGGCGCTCTACGGAGTAATCAAAGGGGGAGCGGTAATGCGTCTGGAGCATCAGCAGGCGCAGCGCCTGTGGGCGCACGTGCTCCAACACGTCTTTGAGCAGGAGAAAGTTGCCCTCTGACTTGGACATCTTCTCGCGGTCGATCGTGAGCATCCCGCCGTGGAGCCAATACTGCGCAAAGGTCGTGTGATGGCAGGCCTCGCTCTGGGCTCTCTCATTTTCATGATGCGGAAACACGAGGTCATCCCCACCTGCATGGATGTCAAAGGGGCTGCCCAGGTAGCGCCCGCTCATGGCCGAGCACTCGATGTGCCAACCGGGACGACCTTGACTCCAGGGGGATGACCACGAGGGTTCACCCGGCTTGGCGGCTTTCCAGAGAGCAAAGTCGAGAGGGTCGTGCTTGCGCTGGTCAATCTCAACACGGGCACCGCTCTGCATCTGCTCGATGTCGCGTCCACTCAGCCTCCCGTAATCAGGAAACGAGCGCACAGAAAAGTAGACATCGCCCTCGACTTCATAGGCATGCCCCCCCTCGACAAGGCAGTTGATGAGCTCAATCATCGCCGGGATCTCCTCGGTCGCGCGGGGGCGGATGGTTGGATCTTTCACACCCAGCGCACGCATGACCTCGATAAACGCATCGGCATATTCCTGAGCAACCGCAGAAGCGCTGCGCCCCTCCTCGTTTGCCCGATTGATGATCTTGTCATCCACGTCGGTGATGTTTTGGACAAAGGTCACTTCGTAGCCGGAAAACTCGAGATAACGCCGGATGACATCAAAGGAGAGAAAGGTTCGCGCATTGCCGATATGGATATGGTTATACACCGTTGGCCCACAGATATAGAAGGAGATTTTGCCCTCCTCACGGGGCACGAACTCCTCCTTGCGCCTGGTTAGCGTGTTATAAAGCCGCATCAGATGCCTCCGCCATAGATGAAAAGATCCTCAGAAAAATCGAATACCTCCGTATCGCGCCCCTGCCAGGGTGGGCTTGGCACCTCAAGTTGATCCTCGAGTTGCAACAAGCGTTGGTGGAGCAGCTCTATCTGCGCCTCCACAGGGTCAGGCAAAAGTTCACGGCGATACGGGTCAGCCGGGCAGAGGCGGATACCGTCCTGTGCCACGATGCGCCCCGGTATACCTACAACCGTGCAGTCAGGTGGGACGTTATCCACAACGACAGCGCCACCTCCAACTTTCGACCGCGCGCCGATGGTGATATTACCGAGAACCGAAGCCCCCACGCCAACGACCGCACCTTTGTCGATGTTTGGGTGGCGCTTACCGTGCTCCTTGCCGGTTCCGCCGAGCGTCACGCCCTGGAAGAGGGTTACGTCGTCACCAACCACGGCGGTCTCGCCGATGATAACGCCCATACCGTGGTCGATGAAGACCCGGTGCCCCAACGTGGCGCCGGGGTGTATCTCTATGCCCGTGAAAAAGCGGGTCACCTGGCTGAGGAAGCGTGCAAAACCACGCCGTCCGTGCCGCCAAAACCAGCTCTCTATACGATGAGCGGCAGCAGCCTGAACACCGGGGTAGCAGAGCAGTATCGCGATAGACGAGGTTGCAGCGGGGTCGCGCTCCTTTACCGCACGTATATCTTCACGTAATCGTTTGCACATCTCAGCCTGCCTGTTCCGAGCGCTCCACGAGGGCTACCTCAGGGGTGCTTATCGCTCCCCTGAGCTCTCGTCCGCCCGTCTGCTCTGTTTTTTCCAGGAGGGCTACCGCATGGGCGCTTATCCCCTCTCTACGCCCTTCAAACCCAAGCCACTCGGTCGTTGTGGCCTTCACGCCTACCTGCTCAACGCTGATGCCAAGCGCAGCGGCCAGATTGGCGCGCATCTCCTCGCGATACGGAGCGAGCTTTGGCTCTTGGGCGATAATCACACTATCGACATCCTTGACCGTGAAGCCCTGCGCCTGGGCAAGCTCCCCCACCTGGCGCAGCAGAGTGAGCGAGACGACATCTTTATAAACCGGGTCGGTGTCAGGAAAGTGCTTTCCAATGTCCCCAGCACGCAATGCTCCCAGCACGGCATCGGCAATCGCGTGAGTGAGCACGTCTGCATCCGAATGACCAGCCAACCCACGCTCGTAAGGCACCTGCACGCCGCCGAGCACGAGGTGCCTCCTAGCGTCAGCAGGCGCAAAAGCATGTGCATCGATACCCAGGCCGATACGCATTATCGCTGTTCCTGCAGGCGTATCCGTAGCCCTGCCTCTGCACCGGCGCGGTCTTCTGGAACCGTGATCTTGATGTTGTCGCGCGGGCCTTGCACGAGCACGACCTTTCCCCCCAGGCGCTCAACGAGCGAGGAGTCATCGGTGCCCACGAATCCCTCCGCCAAAGCGGTCATGTGCGCCTCACGGATCATGCCGGCACGGAATACCTGAGGCGTCTGCGCTGTCCAGAATGCGGAACGCTCCGGCGTCCCGATGATAGTGTTCTCATTGACGAGCTTGAGTGTATCGATGGCCGGAAAGCCAACAACCGCTCCATCAGCATCAAGATTGCCGCGCACGGCCGAGATGGCATGCGAGACGAGCTCAGGGGTAATAAGCGGACGTGCGCCATCATGAACCGCGATAAACTCATAGGTATCCGGTACCCGATTGATGCCGGAAAGCGAGGATTCCTGCCTGATCTCACCTGCGGGCGCCATGATCACCGGCGTCACAAAGGGAAAGGCATCAATCGCCGTACGACAATACTCCTCCATACGCTCCTCGGGGCAGACGATAACGATGAGCCCCACGTCAGATACGGCATCGAACGCTTCAGCGCTCCACGTCAGTATGGGCTTGCCCAGAACCTCGAGCAGTTGTTTCCCCCCTGAACGACCGAAGCGGTCACCCTCGCCACCAGCGAGAATGACCGCAGCGGTGTGCGGATTCCGGGAAACCTGGCCGCGGATAGCAACCAGAGAAGCCGTCAGGATATCGAGGCTCTCCTTGTTGAGTATGAGTTCCGGCGCAGTAAGAACGGACGGTCCACCAACGGGATCGGCCGGGTACTCCTGTCGCAGGAATGTCTCATGCTCAGCCATAAACCTCTTATCCTAGTAGTAGCTCAAGATATCACTCGCAAAGCACACGAGGCAAGCAGTGCAGGCCAGGCAGGAGACCATAAGCAACGCGTTCACGCCGATGCCGACAGCTGAAAGAATGAACCCGGTTGACGAGTTCTGTGTCTTTGCCTTCTTGTTGACAGCAACACCCATGACCGCGCCAACGATACCGCAGACCAGTCCACCGATATTGAGGATAGCAGAGAGAACCGCGGTAATCGATCCAAAAAGCAGGATGAAACCCAATACCGCCGCAGACAGAGAGACGATACCCAACACGAGCACCGTTTTGCCCTTGTCGTCTGATCCGCCTCCATAGCCGGGAGCCCCGCCTTGAGCGCCATAGGGCGCTCCGTTGTAGCCGGGGGCACCGCCCTGAGCGTTATAGGGAGCACCGTAGTTTTGCACGTTCTGTTGCACGGGAGCCTGGGATACGTATGGTTGCTGTTGCACACCATACTCCACGGGTGAAACAGGCGAACCAATCTGAACAACCGGGGTTGTCACGCCTTCGGACGCCTCCACACTCTGACTCGTAGATCCCCCAACCACAGCGCCCCGATATTGATCGGTCCATTGGATTCCATCCCAATAGCGCTCCTTGCTTGTATCGCCCTCTGGATCGGGATACCAACCAGCTAGAATCTGTGCGTCTGTCATAAAACTCCCCTTCACTTGAGAAAACGGAAACCTGCAATCCTCTTGATTGCAGGGTGAAGCATGCGTGCGCCCCCTACCTGCCTAGGAAGTTATAAAGCTCATCGGCCAACCACTGAGGATCATTTAGTAGATCGGGGTTTGCCACAATTTGATCCCAAACATACATAACAAGCATTATCAGGAAGATCGCGTATATCAAATTGAGAATGAAGCCGAGGATTCCCAGAATAATCGCAGCAACAGCCACGCCCTTCAAGGCTCCTTTGCGCGCTACCAGACCGAAAATGAAACCCAGAAGGCTGAATATGAAGCCAATCCAAGGAAGGACAACAAGAAAGCCAAACCCGACAAGCGCACAGATAAGACCCGCAATCGCAAGACCCTTCCGCGGATTACTCTGCGGGGTGGTCGGCGCGGGAGTCTGGTAAGAATAGGACGGCGTGGGCGCAAACGGCTGTGAAGCACTTCCGTACTGTTGTTGCTGTGCATAATCGCCGGACTGTGGTTGCCCCTGTTGAGTCGCAGCGTCATACTGCCCCTGCTGCCCATCGCCTATCTGCACGACAGGAGTCTGTGCGGCGTTCGTGCCAAAGGATGCAGGCGACACCGATGCTTCAGCATTGGATGTGGCCGCGTCCAAGAACTGGTCTGTCCAGTCAGATCCGCTCCAATAGCGTATCTTTGTGGTGTCTCCCGAGGGATCGGGGTACCAACCAGCAGGAATCTGTCCATTTGTCATTTTTACTCCCCTTTCGATGATAGATGTTGCCATTGTACCCCAAATGAATGGGCTTCACGCGCACAACACGCAGCACCCGCCTGAACGTGCATCCTGCAAGCCTCAGCGTGTACGCAAACGGCAAAGGCGTCGACCAGCCCAAATGCCGCCCCGATACTCAGCAACAATCGATGCCCTCCTCCTGCGCGGAGCGCTTTGTGAAGACATGCCGGTAGAACCACCAGGCAGATACCGCAAGGATCGCAAGAGAAATCCATTGTGAGGTTGAGAAGAGGCCAAAGATACCGCGCACCTCGTCTCCACGGAAGAACTCGAGGACAAAGCGTCCGAGCGCATAGATGCTGAGGTAAAGAAAAGTTGGCAGGCCGTCTTGCCGTGGCTTACGCATATAGATGAACAAAAACGCAAAGAGCAGCAGGTTAAAAGCGGCTTCAATAAGCTGGGTGGGCAGCACGGAGCCCTCCACGCCATACGGGCTGTCCGGGAAGTACAAACCAAGGGGTGGATCGACATGCATGCCATAGCAACAACCAGCAAAGAAGCAACCGAGACGCCCGAACACATGAAACAGAGGAATCGCAAAGGCAAGCGAGTCAAAGAGCCGGAGCCGGGGAACCTCATAGTGCCGCGCATAGACGTAGACGCCGAGGATGCCCCCGAGAAGTCCGCCATAGAAGACGATACCACCACTGAAGAAAACTCCGAGGTTCTGCAACGAGATGCCTTCAGCCTTGAAGAACTCAAACAGCTGCGGCGCTACCGAGATAAGAAAGAGCAGCTTTGCCCCAACGATGGCACCAACCAAAGCAAATATCAGGCAGTAGAGAGGATCCTCGCGTGATGGCGCCTTCTTGTAGGGAAAGCACACAAGTATGACGACCATGACCAAGGCACCAAGTACCGCCAGCAGCCCATAGGTGGGAAAAGCCACGCTTCCGATTTGTACTGTGGGATACACCTCAACAAACTTTCTTACGGCACCGTGCTCGGGTCGGTGGGAGGTAAGCCCTGCTCAACGCGGATCATCATCGCATCAAAGGCTGGTTCATCGATTGCCAGCAGCGACCAATACGTCCCATTGATGTTCCGGCTGCTCGAATAGACGGGAACCGTATCCATATACATGGCGTCGGCGTCCATGCCCCGAAGATTCATGACAAGAGCGATGCTGTCAGTAGCAGGCAAGTCGGTACCCACGCATTTTGAGAGGTCGGTTATGAGCCCGGGCATTTCGGTCACAGGCGCCGCGAATACTGCTTTTGCGACCGCCTGCACCAGGATACGCTGGTTCACAACGCGCTGGAGGTCTCCCGTTGGAAAGTTCCTGCACCTGCTCATGACGAGCGCCTGTTCTCCATTGATGTGTTGTGTGCCCGCAGAAATGTGTACGCCATCGAGCTCGATGTCAACTGGCACCTTTACCGTCACGCCGCCCAGGGTATCGACCATCTCAACAACGCCCTGGAAGTCTATCTCCGCATAATGGGTGATAGGCACGCCACAGAGGCTGGAAACCTCCCTGACGATGCCTGCGGGACCGCCATAGGCATAGGCTGCATTGATTTTCTGTGTCCCATAACCCGCAAGCTGTATCTCGACATCTCGAGGTATGGAGAGAATGGTGACCTGCGGCGTGCCGGGATCAACGCGCGCCAGCATGATGGTGTCGGAGCGACCTGCACCGATTTTCTCGGGATCACGTGAATCTGAGCCGATGATGAGCACGTAGTAGGGCACCTGTTGTTTTTCAGACGCTTCGGGCGCTTCGGGCTGGGGGGGCGCTGCGAGAACCGATAACAACTCCTCTCGCTGATCCGTAGGCAGGGAGATATTCTTGTCTATTTGCTGTATGAAGAGCGCGACTGCAATAACCGTGGCGATAAGAGCGACCAGGAGAATCGCTCCGATGACGATCAAAACGCGCTTGACTGTTTTTTTGGGCTTTTTGGGTCTATTGTTCGCCGACCTCTCCCATTTTCCCGTCAGTTCCTTAAACGAGTCATCACTCATGTTGACAGCCTTCTCTGTTCTCGCCTTCTTTTCATACCTTGCAGTATAACAAACTCAAGCCAAGGGGGACGTAACCCCGCTTTAAATCCGGTTGATGAACAGGCCACTACGGGGCTTGGGCTCAAACCAGGTGGACTTCGGGGGCATGAGCATGCCTGCGTCTGCTACGGCAAACAGCTCATCGAGTGTTGTGGGAAACAGCGAGAAGGCAACACCGCCCGGCGCGGGAAGCGCCTCCACCCGTCGTGCGAGTTCATCAAGACCGCGTACGCCGCCCACATAGCTGATACGTGCACTTGAGCGCGGGTCGTCAATCCCCAAAAGCGGCTGGAGAAGGCTGTCGTGCAGAACCGACACGCCGAGTGCTGCAACCGGATCACCTGCGACCTCACCCCTGAGCTCTGGCTTTGCCTCCAGGCGGTACCAGCCTCCATCAAGGTACATGCCAAACTCATAGCTGTGGCGTGGGGTGTACGGCTCGTCTCCTCCGCCCACATGCGAAAGCTCGAAGTGCTCCCCGATACGAGCAAGCAGTTGCTCCACCGTTTGTCCAAAGAGATCCGAGACAACACGGTTGTACCCGAGGATGTTGAGCTGATTGGCCGGAAAGAGCACCGCCAAAAAGTATCCCGAGCGATCCAATTCGACCGCTGCCGCCGCGCGATGATGTCCGTCTGCGATATAAAGGGCATCGAGCTGTGCAAAACTCTCTTCAATGGAGGTCGCACATTTTGGGTCGTCAACCCGCCAAACCGTATGGCGCACGCCATCGGGGGCAGTAAAGTCGTACAGGGGCAAAGAGTCCGGGTGCGGGCGCTCATCGGCGATACGAGCTGCAACGACATCGTCGAGTGCCTTATGCGCCTGATAGGCGATGAAGACTGGCCCGGTCTGTGCCCCCAAGGCCTGTAGGTGCTTGATGCGGTCTCCCCGTTTATGCGCACGTGTATTCTCGTGCCGCTTGATGACGCCCCGTCGATAGTCGTCGATCGAAACCCGCGCCACGATGCCCGTCTGAGCGCGACCGTCCTTCACGAGCCGATACAGGAAGAAATACGGTTCGGCTTCCTGTTCATAGATGCCAGCAGCAGTATCCGCCGCAAGCAGTTCCGCCGCCAAGGCATACACGCGTGGATCGTACTCCTCCACGTCAGGCAGCAGCGCACAGCTCTTGTCGATGCGCAGGAACGAGTGGGGGTGAGTTGCGATCTCCGCCGCAGCTTCAGCGCGGCTGAAAACATCATAGGGCAGAGCCGCCACCTCACGGGCAAGCTCGGCGCAGGGGCGAGAGCAGACAAAGGGCTTCACATCAGCCACGGGTTTCTCCAGACTTTGGGTGCGATGGACTGCCTATTATACAATCAGTACTCTTGTCGGGTGGTGGTCAGGCGGAACAATTTCGCCCTTTTGAGCTCCGTGTGACCTCTGGGCAACAGGTTACGGCAAGGTTGCATTTCCGCACCAAAGCAAGCCGTAGAGCCTTTTCTTGGTAAAATACCCTTTTGCATCTTAAAAACATGCCATAAACGTGTCCCTAATCATCAGGAGTCCCTAGTTTGATGCAGATGACTACCAAGCAGAATCTTTCTCGCCGTCAGTTCGCACTTCTTTCGGGCACCGCTCTTGTTGGTTCCCTCGCGGGTCTGACGCTTCCCTTCTCCTCTAAAAGTGCTTTTGCGGTCACATCCGCTGAGAAGCGCGCTGAGGCCGAAGAGGCGGCAAAACGTCTCGATGCGCTGCAAACTGAATTGAACGTGATTTATGCGCAGTATGACGAAGCGGTCAGTACGCATAACAATGCAATTTCTCTTATGCAAACAGCCGAGCAAAGAGAAGTTGAGGCTGAAGCGCGCCTGACCGAGGTGCAGAGTGAACTCGGCTCTCGCGCCAACAGCCAGTATCGCAACGGCAAGAGCTCCTACCTGGATGTGCTCTTTGGCTCAACCTCGTTCTCTGAATTCGTCAGCTCCATGGATATGATCAACCGCCTCAACGCGCGGGATGCCCAGCTCATAGCGGATGCAAAGACGGCAAAACAGACGGCAGAAGAGGCGCGCTCTGAGTACATGGAGCAGGAAGCCATAGCTGCAGAGAAAGAAACTGAGATAGCTGAGCTCAAAGAAGAGCTGGAAGTCCGTCAGGCCGAGATGCAGGATGAGGTCAACAAGCTCACGGCCGAGGCCGAGGAGCTGCAGGCGCAGGAAGAGCTCGCGGCAGAACAGGCTCGTCTGTGGGCGGAGGAATACGCTCGTAAGCAGGCTGCCAATGGCGGAACCCTACCAATCTCACCGGAGCAGCTGGGCAAAGTGCCTGCATTCATCTATCCCCTCTCTCGCGCAGGTGTGATCTCCTCGGGGTTCGGCGAGCGCTGGGGCACGGTACATCTCGGCCTTGACATCGCGATTTCCACCGGGACGCCCATACTTGCGGCGGCGGCGGGCACAATCGTCGTGGCTGCTTTCAACAGTTCTGGTGGCAACTGGGTCTGGATCGAGCATGGCAACGGTGTGCGCACCAAGTATATGCACGCATCCGCCTTTGACCCCGTTGCTGTACCGGGTAACTATGTGGCACAGGGCACAGTCATCGCCTACGTGGGAAGCACGGGCAACTCGACCGGCCCCCACCTGCATTTTCAGGTGGAGATAGACGGTCAGGCCGTCGATCCCGTTATCTTCCTTCCGTAAAAGCCACCCGCTCAAGCAACCCTGCGTACAAAGGATTTCACACAAAGGGTTTAACTCGGTGCTTCCTTTACAGTTCCTTAGTTCTCAAGCTGGGCGCCTACGCGGATGCCGCGCCAATCGACCCAAGCGAGAAAACGTATGGGCACGTAGAGGTCGGGCTGGAACTGTTGGCTGTATTGCACGGCACGCGCCAATGAGGTCGTCTGTGCAAACTCGTTGCTATCACCCCAGCTATTGACCGGCGGCAGTGTGATGAAGGGGATTTTCTTGCGTACGGCTCTCTCAAGATACCTGTCGAGTGCTGGGCGCCCCGCCTCATCATCCGGCACACCATAATGATCGATCTCAGCTGTTCGCGTCCACCCGATGAGGCCTGCAAAGCCGTTTTGATTGGGAGCTTGGACGATGCCGCCCTTCTCACTTGCCTCAAGGAGGTGTTGCAGCCAGCGAAACCCGTTCAGGACATGCTCGCGCGGTAAAAGCGGCACATCGGGCACAACACAGAGCACGCTGTCATAGCCGAGGTCGAATAGCTGCTGGAAGGCATCGTCAAGATGAGCCCCAACCGTACGACCCCGGTCAGAAATATAGGTGAACGGGCGCGGCCACGCACCGATCTCCTCAAAGGCCTGCCGCATGACATCGATGTTGCTTGCAGGCGTAGTGGATACGAAGAAATCGTAGGTCTGAACAGGGGCGTTTGCGTTTGCGGCTCGCTCGGCACTGTTCTCCTGCTCGAGATCATGCATCGCAAGACAACATAACTCAGCGACATCAAACATCGAACGTCGATAAAGCTCGGCTGTCTCGGTCTGCGTGAAAGGCCCACCCCCCTCTTTGGTGAGACGCAGTTTGACGGAGCCGGGTATCGGTGGCTTGGAAAAGAACAGAAGCGCATGCTTCCTTGTGACCATATCTATCCCCTCATTGTACGGCTATCAGCAACAAACAACAGTATAACGCATGCTCACCGCCCTGCAATCCCGTATGTTGATGCTTGTTGCTGCCCATTGCCGCAAGCTGCCCATACCCTCCTTGCCGCAACGTGTGCTCCCCGGCCTGCTCTCCCCTTGCGCTCACGAAGGTTGTCCGGCATTTCTCGGCACTATCCGGTATCATGAAGCCTCAGGAACTGCCATACTATTATGCGTGTATCTTCAAGGGCAAATCCTTACTCTTCGACCTGAAAGGCAATACGCTTGAGATCTCGAATAACCAGGATAGTGCTCTGCCTGCTTTGCGTTGTTCTTCTCGCTACGCAATCCATAGCCTGCGCTTCCCCTCGATTCGGAGATCTAAGCTTACCGGATTTCGGCTACATCAGCCCCTATGATTGGGAGAACCTCTCCTCTGAGAACGGGCGCTACACGTATTGGCAGGATAACGCGCAGGTATCACGTACCGGTATCGATGTATCTGAGCACCAGGGCAGCATCGACTGGGCGGCGGTTGCAGATGATGGTATCGACTTCGTGATTATCCGCATAGGCAACCGTGGGTACACAGAAGGTCAGATCTCGGTGGACGAGCAGTTTGAGGCAAACCTTGCCGGGGCTCGGAGTCACGGTATCCTTGTGGGCGTGTACTTCTTCTCGCAGGCAATCGACGAGGAAGAAGCGCTTGCAGAGGCGGACTTCGTACTTGAGCAGCTCGATGGCATTGCTCTCGATTATCCGGTCGTCTATGATTTTGAACCGGTGAGTGACGCCGCTGGCCGCGCGAATACTCTCAGCTCCACGCAGCGGACCCAAAACGCCCAGGTATTCTGCGAGCGTATCGAGGCGGGAGGCTACACCCCGATGCTCTATGGCAACAAGCGCGATATTGGACGCTATGACCTCGCTGCGCTTGAGGGCTATGACGTCTGGTACGCCGAGTATGGTGTCCCGTCACCAAAAGGCCGGTTCGACTTCACCATCTGGCAGTACGCAAACAACGGCACCGTAGCCGGCATTAGCAAACCAGTTGATATGAACATCCACTTCATCGCCTAGAGAGAATCGGTATAATACTGTTGCGGGGTATTCTCCTGAAAAGAATTGACAATAACCTGAACTGACGATTGAAAAGAGAACATGATGTTTTGTGGACAGTGCGGGAAACAAATTCCCGAGAGCTCGAAGTTCTGCCCCTATTGCGCTGCAAGCCAAGCGGTAGCCCCCGCTGCGGCTACCCCGGATCTGCCGCCTGATGACGCTTCGAGCACAACACCTCAGCCCCCGGCACCTGAGCCCTTAACCGCAGATACCCCCGAGCCACAGGCACAATCCCCTGTCGCGGGCACCTACCCGCCCCCTGCACCCCAGCCTGACGGCACCTACCAGCCCCAGGGGCAGCCGCCCGCCGCTGGAGCCTACCAGCCGCAGGGGCAGCAGCCCGCCGCTGGCGCCTACCAGCCTCCGACATCTCAGCCCTGGGCACCCCAGCTCCAGCCCGACGGCACCTACCAGCCGCAGGGTCAGCAGCCCGCCGCTGGCGCCTACCAGCCGCAGGGGCAGCCCCCAATGGGTTTTGCCCCTCAGGCGGCGCCTGTCAAGAAGAAGAGTAAGCTGCCGCTCATCATCGTCCTCGCCGTTGTTGCCATCCTCGTCATCGGCGGAGGGCTTGCGCTTGCGCTCGGTATTATCCCCAATCTCTTCAAGTCCGTCTCTGCTGCTGCCGTTTATTCTGAGGGCATGGAGAACCTCACCTACAATACGAGCAGCGCCACGGTCAACCTGACGTATTCAGTCGAAGCAAAGGCACAAGGCTCCAGCTCTTCCTTTGATTCTTCCATGACTCTAAGCTGGGAATATGGCAAGGATCTGCGCTCATCCATTGTCTGGGGTGAAATGGAATATCCGCAAGAACTTTTGGGCGGGTCATCTTCTGCGGATATCGTAGGCTTCCTCCTCAAAGACGATACCCTTTACTACTATGAGAGAAGCGGTAACGATATCGATATTCTTTTTACTGAAAACAACGTGGTCAGCCAGATGAATGATGGCCTTGCTGACGCATATGGGGTTGACGTTGACCTGAACAACCTTGTCAAAAATGGCAAAATTGACAAAACCTACGTAGAGAAACTTAACACGCAGATTAGCGAGGCTGCCATAAGTGAGTATGGCTATGAGATCGATACCGACATGACGGGGGAATTGCTGTATGACTTTCTCATTACGGAGACGGGCAGGAAGAACGTCTCTTCGCAATTCATGAGTGAGGTCGAAAAAAGCTCGAACGGAGACGTTACGACCTATAGTTTCAGCTGCAATCCACTGGGGTTCTTCCAGGCGCTCAGCGACTACGCTGAGGAGCGCAGCAAAGATTCGAAGTATGCAGAAGCTGCCGACCTGATCATCGAAGCCAACGACACACTGCAGGGTCTGAACCTCAACAGCTACATCGGTGAGGTTGCCGTTGATTTCAGTATCCAGGATAAAACACTGATTGGGATATCGATTGCTACTGATATAGCAGTTGATTCACAAACCGGTAGCTTTGCGGCAAAAATCGCCATAACGGACATCAACGCCACCGACCTGGCAAACAACGCAACAATCTCATGGATTCAGCTTACAGCAGCAGTATGAGTGCCTCTTTTCCAAAGCCGATGCAACCGCTGGGGGGACATTCTGTACCACAACCCATCCTGACGCTTGAGGGCATCCAGAAGCGCCGCGCGACGGAACTCTTCAGCCCTGTGAGCTTCACGCTCAACCCGGGAGAGGGGCTTGGCGTCTATGGCTTCAATGGCAGCGGCAAAACGACCCTGCTCGACATCATCTCAGGTCTTGAGAAGGCCTCTGCCGGACAGCTTGTCCTGACAGGTAGTGTGGGGTATGCCATGCAGCACGCAGGTTTTCAGGAGGCGCTGAGCCTCAAAGACAACCTGCTGCTCGAAGCTCATCTCTGCGGTTTTGCGGGCAGCGAGGCACGTGGGCGGGCTCAAAAGTTGGCGGCGCGTCTCGACATCCTCCCGTTCTGGAACACGCGCTATGGCAAAGCCAGCTCGGGCATGAAGGGACGGTTGGCAATCGCCGCAGCACTGATTGCCTCCCCCCAGCTGCTCTTGTTGGATGAAGCCTATAACTTCCTTGACCAGCATTCTGTTGAACAGACCTTTCATGTTCTCCGTGCTGAGAAGGAGCGAGGCGCTGCCCTGGTCATGGTCTCCCATGCGTATGAGGACTTTGCCGGACTCTGCGAGCGCGTGCTCCTGCTTCCTACCGCTGAGCTAACAATTGGGACGCAGGCACCGTGAGGCTCTGGGCGCTCTACCTGTCGAGTCTACGAGGAGCCCTACGCTACCTCGCAGTGCTCCTCGTTGTGGTGTTCGCGCTGGTGGCGCTGATATTGGTCAGTCTGCCTGAGCGGCTCTTCACTGATGGCGATGTTCCCAAGTTGTCACTCGCCATCGTCAGCGGCGAGGCCGAGAACACTTTTTCACGCAACCTCGACACCGCACTGAGTCAGGTGGAGGTTATCGACGAGGCTCTCTTCTGCGCTCCGGATGAGGCCGAGCAGCTTCTGGCTGAGGGCGCGGTCGACGCCATCATATACATCCCCGATGATATACTCGACGCACTCGTCTACGGCGAACACGCCACGATCATCGTCAAAGCAACAGATCCCTTCATGGGTGCGCTGGTCTTCTCCGCCACCAGTCAGGCGGTTGAGACGCTCGACACGGTGCAGAATTATGCGCTCGTCTATCAAGAAGCCGTCGCCCCCTCCTTTGGCTCGCAGGAAGAACGCTACGACGCCATCATGGACTTTGATATGAAACTGCTACGTATGGCTCTCGGACGCCTCGGCACCGTGGACTCCCCTACGCCGGTCTCACCCTACCTGGTTCAGGTGGTGACCCTGCTGTTGTTTTTGACCGTCTCAGTTGCCGCAATCTTCGTGGCTATCGGTTGCGCTCGCCTCTATGCGCAGGGCTATGTGCGTCATCTGCGCTGGCGAGGCGTGGGCTTTCTCGGATTCTTTGCCGTACAGGTAGCGTGTGCGTGCAGTATCGCGCTCGTGCTTGGCCTGTTGCTCGGTCTGGCGCTGTCCGTCGTCGGCCTGTCCATCAACCCGCTCGCCCTGGCAGCTTCGGCTGTTCTGTTGGCGCTCGTGCTCACGCCTGTCTGTCTGATGTTTGCTGGTTTTGCGCAGCGCGGCCCCACCTGGGCTACCACACGCACCCTGTTTGGCTGTATCGCGCTCCTGTTCTTTCTGCTTTTTGCCGGTGGGGGGTTTTATCCCACGTTCTTGATGCAGTCCAGCTTGCGCGTCTTCAACCCCACCTGGCTCGCCGATGTAGCGGCACATTGGAGCTTGGGCGTCTCTCTGGCCTGGGATAAGGTCGCGCTGTTCCTGCTCCCGCTCGTTTTGGCTAGCGTCGTTTGCTGGCTTGAATGGAGGCGGGCGTCATGAGGAGCACGGTAGGGCTGCTCCTCTTATCCTTCAAGGCACAGCGTTATCTGTTGCCTTTGCTGCTGTTGGTGGTGCTCTTTCAGATAGTATTGGGGCAGACCAGCTCGGCGGTGTTGGGGGGACATCAGCCACCTCTTGCGCTCGCTGTGCAAAGCAAGGCCTCAGACGACTACAGCGCCACAATGGTAGACAAACTGAGCAGTCTTCCTGAAATCGAAGTCATCGAGGTTGATCCTGCTCTGGATGAAGATGCGGTCTTCTCTCGCTATAAGGTACAGGGGCTGGTTGTACTGCCGGACGACTTTGGAGAACGCATCAGTCAGGGCAGCCGGGTACAGGTGCTCTATCTGTCTGCTCCAGGCATCACCAACAGCAGCTTTGGCCGCGAGCAGGTAGCAGACGCTGTCGTGCAGCTCCAGTCACAACACGCCCTTGATGAGGCTCTCGCTGATCTGGGCATAGATTATCAGTATGGGGAGAAGTTCGAGAGCATTGACTTGCTGGATACGGTCTATGAGGGGCCGGCATTGCAGGGCAACTCCTCGCAAGAAGCCCCTTCGCAGGACAACCCTTTGGACGCAGCTCCCGTCTTTGGAGTCGCAGGTCTGCTGCTGTTACTTGCCTACCTGCATGCAGCTTTTATCTTACCGGCACCTTCTGACAGACGCATCGTCGCCCTGGGCAGACGAGCCTATCTGCGTCAATGGACGGCCGCCCTGTTCTCGGTGCTGCTCGTCTGGCTGCTCATGGTTGTGCTCTATTTCTTGCTGCTGCATGTGCTGGTGGGCTTCACCCCAAGCATAACGCTCTGTGTCGGCTTTTGTGCCATCGTGGTCTTCAGCGCTTTGCTGGCAGCTCTGTTCTCACAGCTGTTCGATCGCGTTGTAGCCACATGGGTTTTTCTGCCGCTGTTCATCCTCAACACAACTATCGGCGGCGGCCTTTGGGGCCAAGTCACGCTGTCGCCAGCCTTTGCTTTCATCGCGCCCGTCTCGGTCGTCGTTGCCAGCGCCGATAGTGCCCTTCTCGGCGTCGAGGTGTTGGCAGCAGCTAGCATAGTCGCGTTTCTTGCAACCCTGATAAGCATCGGGGTTCGCTTTTCCCGACACTATAGCGGAGCCTGACAAAATTTACATAGCAGTTTTTGCAGTATAATACAAAATCTTCAATGCAGTTTTTGCACGATAACACAAATTTTGCATTGCAGTTTTTGTGTTTAGTGCTATTATTGCAGAGCAAACAGCACTACAGCATCAAGAAAGGATACGCCGTGCAGCGAGATGCCATGCAAGCATTGCAGGAATGGAAAAGTCGCGCAAACCGTAAACCGCTGATTCTCCAGGGCGCTCGACAAGTAGGGAAGACCTGGTTGATGGAAGAGTTTGCCAAGGGCAACTACGAGCGCAGTATCAGGCTTTCCTTTAATGAAGATGACTCCCTTGAGCAACGCATTTTCGTAGATGAAAACGCCTCTCGAATCATCGAGCGGCTGGAAATCGACCAGGAAACAACAATCGAGCCTCAATCTACTTTGTTGATTTTTGACGAAATCCAAGAGGCACCAAAGGCGCTTGCCTCTCTAAAGTCCTTCTGTGAGCGCAAGCCGGAGTATCAGATTATCTGCGCAGGATCCTTGCTGGGAATATCCTTGCACGCTCAACATTCATTTCCCGTAGGCAAGGTGGAGTTCCTCGATGTCTATCCAATGACTTTCATTGAATTCCTGCGTGCGATTGGTAGAGACAAGCTCGCCGACTTACTGGCATCGAGCAGCGATTGGCAGATGCTGGCTTCTTTCCATGACACCCTGATTGAGCAGCTCAAATCCTATCTATTCATCGGCGGTATGCCAGAAGTTGTGAGCACATTTGTGCAAAACTGCAATTACCAGGGGGCTCGTCAAATACAAAAACAGATTCTCCGTTCCTACGATTTGGACTTTTCCAAACATGCCCCTCACGAGATTGTGCCGCGCATTAGAAAGCTTTTTGCCACCGTTCCTGCTCAGCTGGGGCGCGAGAAAAAGCGTTTCGTCTATAGCAACATCGAGCCGGGTGCCCGTTCGAGCAACTACGACACGGCTTTGCAATGGCTGGTCGATGCCGGAATCGCGCGGACGGTTAAACGAGTCAGTACGCCCAAGTTACCGCTAGCAGCCTACGAAGACATAAGAGCTTTCAAGCTGTTTATTCATGATGTAGGATTGCTTGGATGCATGAGTGGTTTGGAGGCTTCCACCATCTTGGACGGCGACGAGATGTTCATAGAGCATAAAGGGGCTTTGGCAGAACAGTTTGCCTTGAATGAATTGGTAGCTGGCTCGGGGTTCAAACCATGGTATTGGACCAATGAGCGCAACAGCGCTGAGATAGATTTCTTGATTGAACATCGTGGTAGAGCATTGCCCTTGGAGGTCAAGTCCGGAACGAGTCGGCACGGCAAAAGTCTCCGAGCCTATCGCGACCACTTCTCCCCTCACGTCTCCCTACGTGCCTCGCTCCGCAATCTGCACCGCGACGATTGGCTGTTGAATATCCCTTTATACTTGCTGGGCGAGTTGGAGAGAATCCTTGAATCCGAAGATATCCCCGCCAGTGAATAACGGATAACTACTACCGTTTCGCTCTTCAAGTCTAATGGGGAGATGTAGGTTTCTGTTCTTCGACGCCTTCTTTGGTGTATCCTATCCAGCCAAAACAACAAGAATATCGCGTTTTGGCTGGATAGATTGTGCCGGAGTTTGTTGGTGGGCATAGCAGGGTGCTCGTGTGGCTTACTCGGCTTACTCCGCCGTGAGCACAACTGGGCCATTGGGGGTGAGGGCGATGGTGTTCTCAAAATGCGCTGAGGGGGAGCCGTCGGCGGTAAAGACAGTCCAGCGATCCTCAAAAGGGCCTTGTGTCAGGTGGGTGCCGAGGTTAATCATCGGTTCGATGGCGATTACCATACCGTTTTTAAGCTTGATGCCGCGACCCTTCTTGCCGAAATTCGGAACATTGGGATCCTCGTGCATGTCGTGCCCTATCCCGTGCCCGATGTATTCGCGCACCACTCCATAGCCCGAGGCCTCGGCCAGGGACTGTATCGCATGCCCGATGTCGCCCAGATGGTTGCCCTCGTGGCAGACCTCGATGGCATTGCGGAGGCACTGTTGGGTGACCTCAAGCAAGCGCTGCGTCTTGGGCGCTATCTCTCCCACGGCGTAGGTGGCGGCATTGTCTCCCACCCAGCCGCCAACAACAGCTCCAACATCGATGGAGATGATGTCGCCCTCTTTGAGGATGACATCCTTTGACGGGATGCCGTGGACGATCTGGTCATTGATCGATGCGCAAATGGAGCCCCTGAATCCTCCATAGCCGAGGAAGGCAGGTGTGCCACCCTCCATGCGGATGAGGTTTTCAGCAAATCTATCGAGCTCATAAGTGGAAATACCGGGGCGCACGAGCTCGCCGGTTCTGCGCAGCGCCTTGGCGCTGACGCGACCAGCTTCACGCATTGCCTCAATCTGTGCTGGTGTCTTGAGGTGAATCATTAGTTGATCGCGCGCTTGATGGCGGCAAAGACCTCATCGACGGGACGGTCACCCTCCACCTCAACGAGCAGCTCGCTGCCGCGATAGTATTCGATGAGCGGTGCAGTCGCGGTTTCATACACCTCAAGGCGGTTGCGCACTGTCTCGGCTTTATCGTCGTCACGCTGGTACATCTCGCCGCCGCACTGCGGACAGTTGGTATCTGCGGTCGATCCGATGTAACCGCAGCTCTTGCAGAGGCGGCGCGAGGTCAGGCGTTCGACGATAATCTCAGGATCGACGATGACGGCAATAGCGGCATCGATGTCTCGGTCGAGGCCAGAAAGTTCGGCATCCAGTGCAACGGCCTGCGTTGTCGTGCGAGGGAACCCATCCAAAATGAAGCCTCTTTTGGTGTCCTCTTCCTGCAGGCGCTCCTTCACGAGACCGATAACCACGGAATCTGGGACAAGTGCACCGGAATCCATGAAGGACTTGGCCTCAAGCCCTAACGGCGTGCCCGCCTTGACAGCAGCACGCAGGATGTCACCTGTTGAAATGTGTGCGATATCATATTCAGCAACCAGCTTTGCCGCCTGTGTACCCTTGCCTGCGCCGGGGGCACCAAGTAAAACGATATTCATATCGACCTCCCTGTTTACTTGAAGAAGCCTTCATAGTGATGCATCTTGAGTTGGCTTTCCACCTTGCTCATCGTATCAAGCGCGACTCCCACCATGATGAGGATGGACGTTCCGCCGAATGCCGTGATGAGGCTATCGCCTGTGAATGAGAACAGGATGCTCGGCACAACCGCAATGGCACCTATGTAGAACGCCCCTGGTAAGGTAATGCGGTTGAGCACGTTCTTGATGTATTGAACTGTGTTGGTGCCCGGACGGACGCCCGGGATAAAGCCGCCCTGCTTGCGGAGGTTATCGGCCGTATTCTCAGGATTGAACACCATGGAGGTATAAAAGAAGCAGAAGAACACGATGAGCACGAAATTCAGAGCCCAATTCAACCCGCCGCTCGCCAGCAGGTTGGAGACGGTCTGAAGCCAGCCCACGTTGAAGAACACGGCAAGCTGTGCGGGAAAATACAGGAGTGCGCTTGCAAAGATGATGGGGATAACACCAGCGCCGTTGACCTTAAGCGGGATGTAGGTCGAGGTTCCGCCCATGACACGACGCCCCTGTATGCGTTTGGCGTAGTTGATGGGGATACGGCGCTGCCCGCGCTCGATGAGCACGATACCGGGGATGACCATGATAACAATGATGAGTACGAGCGCCGTCCATGCCCAGTTACCAGCGGTTTGCTCTGACTGGAAGATAGCAGACGGAAAGCCCGCGACGATGTTCGAGAAGATTATAAGCGACATACCGTTGCCCACGCCACGTTGGGTGATAAGCTCGCCCATCCACATGATAAAGGCGGTACCTGCGACAAGGGTAAAGACGATGATGACACTCGTGAGCACGTACGGAACCTCGGGCGAAAACTGCACGCCATATTGGTTTCTAAACATCAGCAGATAGCCGATGGCGTTGATAACACCCAGACCAAGGGTAACGTAACGGGTGATCTGTGTGACCTTCTTCTGACCGCTCTCACCCTCACGCTGCCAGCGCTGGAGCGCGGGGATGACTCCCTGCATCAACTGCATGATAATCGACGCGGTGATATACGGCATGATGCCGAGCGCCAACACGGAGAAGTTCGAAAGTGCGTTGCCGGAGAACAGGTTCAGCATCGTCATCGCGGCACCACCCTGCTCTGCCATACCGGCCTGCATGGCCTCCGCGAGTGCATTGGCGTTAACGCCAGGCACGGTCACAAAGCTGCCGAGTCGATACAATGCGATGATCGAAAGCGTGAAGAGGATCTTCCTCCGCAGTTCAGGGACACGGAAGGCATTCAGGATTGCACTTAGCAAGGCGATTCAACCTTTCCACCAGCAGCCTCAATCTTAGCGGCCGCGCTTGCGGATACTTTATCGACCCTTACCGTGAGCTTCCGGCTCAGCTCACCATCGCCGAGCACCTTTACGAGAGCATCGGCCTTCTTGATGATACCCTTGGCGGCCAGTGAGTCGCCGTCCACCACATCGCCATCTGCATAGGCAAGCTCAAGCCTGCTCACGTTCACAGGCACAAACTCGACACGATTGATGTTCCTGAAGCCCGGAAGCTTGGGGAGACGACGGGCAAGCGGTGTCTGACCGCCTTCAAAACCTGCGCCCTTGCCCCCACCAGCACGGGATTTTTGTCCATTATAGCCGCGCCCTGCCGTCTTACCAAGACCAGAGCCGGGGCCACGCCCCTTGCGCTTGCGCTCCTTAGTTGAACCGGGAGCCGGAGCCAGATCGTGAAGCTGCATTATAATTCCTCCACCTTCACCAGATGTTTAACCTTGAAAATCATACCACGCACGGCTGGGTTGTCGACCTGCTCCACAGAGCGGCTGATCTTGCCCAAACCGAGTGCCTTCAGTGTCTTGCCCTGATCCGCATTGAAGCCGATTGCCGACTTGATTTGCGTGACCTTGAGCGTCTTCTTAACCTCCGACATTGTCCTTCTCCTTCCAGCCGTAGATCTTTGCTACGGTGGTACCACGACGAGCCGCTACTTCCTGCGGGCTGGATAGCGCCTTAAGCCCCTCAGCTGCAGCCTTCACAATGTTCATCGCGTTGTTGGTACCGAGTGACTTTGAAAGCACGTTCTTCACGCCTGCAAGCTCAAGGAGAGCGCGCACTGGTCCACCGGCGATAACACCAGTACCAGGGGTTGCCGGCTTGAGCAGAACCTTGCCTGCGCCAAAGTTGCCGATGACCTGATGCGGGAGCGTGCCCTCTGGTGTCAGCGGAACCGTGAAGAGGTTCTTCTTGGCGTCCTCGACACCCTTCTTGATGGCGATAGGCACCTCGGCACTTTTGCCCATACCCACGCCGACCCGACCTTCGCCATCGCCCACTACCACGAGTGCGGTCAGAGCAAAGCGCCGACCACCCTTGACAACCTTTGACACGCGGTTGATGTAGACGACCTTCTCCTGCAGCTCAGTTACGGGTGCTTTTACTCTTGCCATCAGCCACTACCTTCCTAGAACTTCAAGCCCGCAGTGCGGGCACCGTCTGCCAGAGCCTTGATGCGGCCATGATAGATATAGCCACCGCGGTCGAAGACGACCGACTCGATTTTCTTGTCCTTTGCACGCTTGCCCACGAGCTCGCCCACAACCCCAGCGCCCTCAACTGTGGCACCGTTCTTGTCGGATTTCTTGAACTCAGGATCGAGAGAGGATGCCGACACGAGCGTCTTGCCCGCGACATCATCAACGACCTGGGCGTAGATATTGCCGTTCGAGCGCGTCACACGCAGGCGCGGCACCTCGGCGGTTCCGCTGATCTTACCGCGTATCCGCTTCTGACGACGCTTGAGGCCTGCTGCCTTTGCCTTGAGTTTATCCATGATCTACTCCTACTAGTTACCGGCAGCTTTGCCGAGCTTCCTACGTACATACTCGCCTTCATAGCGAATACCTTTGCCCTTGTAGGGCTCCGGCTTGCGCCACTTGCGGATGTCCGCTGCAACCTGACCGACCCTCTGCTTATCGATGCCCCGAACCTTGATCTGGGTTGGCACGGGAACCTCGAAACTGATGCCCTCGTCAGCCTTGACGAGCACCGGGTGCGAATAACCGAGCTGCAGCTCAAGGTCGTTGCCCTTGAGCGCCGCACGATAGCCAACGCCGATTATCTCAAGACCCTTGGAAAAACCTTCACTCACACCAACCACCATATTGGAGACGAGCGTGCGATACAGCCCGTGATAAGAGCGTGACTCACGTGAATCGTCAATACGCTCAACAAGCAGTTGGTCGCCCTCCTGCTTGACGGACACATTGGCAGCGACGGTCTGAGAGAGCTCTCCCTTGGGGCCTTTGACCTTGACGGTAAGACCGTCTATGGTCACTTCCACTCCGGCGGGAACCGGGATGGGCTGTTTACCGATACGTGACATGCTTCAACCCCTTCCTTTCCTACCAGATGTAGGCGATGACTTCGCCACCGACGCCCGCTTTGCGCGCATCGCGGTCGACCATCATGCCCTTAGATGTGGATATAACAGCGGTTCCTAAACCTCCGAGCACACGCGGCAGCTCGTCCTTCTTTGCATAGACGCGCAAGCCGGGCTTGGAGATACGCTTGAGACCGCGGAGGGTCTTCTCCTTCTTGGGGCCGTACTTCAAGGTGACGAGGAGCTCGCCGACGGGCGCCTTCTCGATCACTTCGTAGTCCACTATGTAGCCCTCTTCCTTGAGGATGCGGGCAATCTCGACAAGCTTCTTGCTGGTCGGGATACTCACCTGCTCTTTGCT
>JAITOC010000089.1 GCA_031290175.1 Coriobacteriales bacterium
GCAAGCTGCTGCATCTTGACGAACCACTGCTCTGAAGCCCAGGGCTCGATGGTCGTATCGCAACGGTAGCAATGCCCCACCGCGTGATCGTGCTCCTCGACATGGTCGAGCAGACCCTGCTCTTCAAGGGCTGCAAGCACGGCATTGCGGGCTTCTTCACGCGGCATACCAGCAAAGATACCGCCGTTCTCGTTGACGATGGCCTCTTCGTTGAAGATGTTGATCTGCTCAAGGGCGTGGCGCTGCCCCATGTCAAAGTCGTTGGGGTCATGCGCCGGGGTGACCTTGACGGCACCCGTGCCAAAGGACGCGTCCACGTAATCATCTGCGAAGATGGGTATCTCGCGCCCCATAAGCGGCAGTTTCACGCGTGCACCCGCAGCCACCAACGCACGGTAGCGCTCGTCGTCGGGGTTCACCGCAACGCCGGTATCGCCGAGCATGGTCTCAGGGCGCGTGGTCGCCACGATGAGGTACTCGACGCCGCCAATCGGCTCGACCAGCGGATACCGGAGATGCCAGAGGTGCCCCGCCTCGTCCTGATGGTTGACCTCGTCGTCTGCCAGCGCAGTCGTGCAGCGTGGGCACCAGTTGATGATACGATAACCGCGGTAGACGAGTCCGGCGCGGTACCAATCCACAAAGACGCGGCGGATGGCATCGGCGTAGCCCGGATCCATCGTGAATTGCGTATCGGAGAAGTCGCAGCTGCAACCCATGGCTTTGAGCTGCTCGATGATAGTGGAGCCGTACTTTTCGCGCCACTCCCAGCACGCATCGACGAACTTCTCCCGTCCCAGATCAAAGCGCGTCAGCCCCTCAGAGGCGAGTTTCTGCTCCACCTTGTTCTGCGTGGCGATACCCGCATGATCCGTGCCCACGATCCACCGGGTCGGATGCCCCTGCATACGCGCCTTGCGGATAAGGATGTCCTGCAGCGTATTGTTGAGCGCATGCCCCATATGGAGCATCCCCGTCACATTCGGCGGCGGGATGACCACCGTATACGGCGTCTTGGCGGCGTCGGCAAAGCCAGCGGCTCCCCGCTCAAAATACCTGCTTGCAAACCAGCTCACAAACAGCGGAGCCTCCAGCTCCTTGGGGTCATAATTCCTGGGCAACTCAGTCAAGAGCGCACGCCTCCTTAGTCATAAAACGTATGACCATACAGTATAACAAGGGGAAGCCCAGCGGATGGGGGAGACGCCTTGTGTCTGTCGTCTTGTCGTTTTGTTCGAGACATCTTTTCCATGACATGGAACTAGCATGCGCGGGATATCTGCCGAGTTCTTCCAACAGCCCAAACAGCCGCTCAGTCAGTAACCCAATCAACGATGCTCAGATCACTGACTCTCCCAAAGTGCTTTGCATTATGAGTAACGAAAGTGAGTCCATATCGCTTGCAAAAGGCAGCGATCAGGATGTCAGCATCTTCAATCAATGCTTTGTCATCTTTTAGCTGCTTATATATTTGAGCAGCTATATCATAGACAGCGACATCTGCCTGACCAACAGGAAACAAGACACAGAACTCATTGAACTTGTCCTGCCGTTTAATTGAATCGATTGCGACTAAGTTCCCGTGAGAAGCTAACCCTGTCTGCAAGTATTTGATCGAATTCGTCTGTCAATGGGTCGCTCAGATTTAACTCATGAAGTTCACTGGTGAGTCGCTTGAACGCCGCCGCCTTTTCGAGCTTTCTGTCATTCAAAATACCGCCATTAATTACCGACAGTTGTATAACAGTGCCAACCTCAACATCAACAGGCTCAACCGGAACAAATGCTAAACCGTCATAGTATGCAGTTACTGAAGTCATCATTTACCTCCAAACCTCTGGCTCTTTCTCCAAATCATACCACGCTCAGCACCCCTGAACACACATGGGTAACTAATTGTTGTCGCATTGCGCAGAAAGTGTGTTGCACTCCACTTGGCAATCTACCTTTGCGCCCCCAAGTCTTTCTGGAGGTTCCCCTCTGACGGTAGTAGAATGAACCAGACAGGAACACAATCGAGCTTCTCGAGGGCAGGGGGTCGTTATGGGAATCCTCCGGGCTTATGCGGTGCCGCATCCTCCTATACTCGTCGCTGGCATCGGCAAGGGCGAGGAACGTGGCGCGCAGCGGACGGTTGACGCTTATCAGCAGGTGGCGCGCGAGATTGCGGAGCTTGAGCCTGAGTTGCTGGTGCTGGCGACGCCGCACGGACGGCTCTACCGTGACACGATGTATGTGTCGCCCGGCGCGGGGCAGGATGGCGACTGGAAAGACTTCGGCTACAGCGGCGATGCCCTGCACGCCACCTTTGACACCGCGTTCGCAGAAGCGCTCGCTGACGAAGCCGGGCGAGCAGGTATCCCCCTTGATGCCACCCTCCACCACGGCGACCGGCTTGACCACGGCACCATGCTGCCGCTCTACTTCATAAACCAGCAGCTCAGCGCACCCTATAAGCTGGTGCGTATCTCCATCTCGTTCTTGGGCGAGGGGGAGCATTACGCACTGGGTGTGTGTGTTGAGCGCGTTGCCGATGCGCTGGGGCGGCGGGTGGTCTTTATCGCAAGCGGCGACCTCTCGCATCGGCTCAAGAAGGACGGATCCTATGGGTTTGCCCCGGAGGGACCGGACTTCGATGCGCAGATTACCGAGGCGTTCAGGACGGGAGCCTTTGGCGAGTTCTTTGCCTTTGGGCAAGCCTTCAGAGACCGTGCAGGTGAATGCGGACTCAACTCCTTTCTCATGATGGCAGGTGTGTTTGATGGATACGCAGTGCAAAGTGAGCTGCTCTCATATGAGGGTCCTTGGGGCGTAGGCTACGGCATCGCACGATTCGAGCGCGGTATGCCGGACGAGAGTCGGCGTTTCCTGGGGAGTGCCGGATAAAATGCCGGGGAGATATCCTATCCAGAGCTTCAGTGATTCTGACTTGGAGGTATGACGGTAATGACAGTGGCTACAGTAACGACAACACTCCGCGACACAACAAGCCTTCCGGTACGGCTCGCACTTACCACGCTTAAGGCATACCTTGGGGGGTGCCCGGAGGACGAGCTTATCAACACTCCCGCCGTGGCGGAGCTTCTGCGTAACGCCCAGGAGGCAGAGCTGCGTGACAGGGCTGCCGGGGTCTTTGTCTCGTTCAAGAAGCGGGGCGAGCTGCGTGGCTGCATCGGAACCATCGCGCCCACCGCCAACAGCATCATCGAGGAAATCATCCAGAACACCCTGAGCGCCGCCACTCGTGACCCGCGCTTCCCACCCATCGAAGTCAGGGAGCTTCCCGACCTCAGCTGTAGCGTCGATATCCTTGGCGACGCCGAGTCCATCCAAAGCGAGGGCGACCTCGACGTTAAACGCTATGGCGTCATCGTGACCAGCGGCTGGCGTCGCGGTCTGCTTCTCCCCGACCTTGAAGGCGTTGATACACCAGCCCAGCAGGTCGCCATCGCCTTGCAGAAAGCCGGGATCGCCGCACATGAATCCTA
>JAITOC010000082.1 GCA_031290175.1 Coriobacteriales bacterium
TCAGGTGACAGCAGCAGAGCCTCCCTTAGTTCCGTTATCTTACGGCCGATAGTAGTGTCGCTCATAACCATCACCTACTCTTCTGGGTCGGGCTCGTCTGAGCCATTCTGTCCCGGCGCAACACGCCGGTGCCAAGCTTCCTATGAGCCTGAACAGGTACAAGGAGGAATTGTACTACAAGGACTCACAATGGGGATGAGAAAAGTTGCGGTTCACAGGGGCTGTGTCTCCTGAGTCCTCTGGAGCAACAGCCCAGCAATGAGTCGAGAGCGGTATACTGGTGTCATAGAAAAGTTCGGTACCTGACAAGGAGGAGACGTGAACCGACGAATGAGCGGCGACTGCTGTGGACGGGAAGACGAGGGTGGCGCGATAACCTTACCGGGAACCTACGACCACGACACTCCCTGGAAGTTCTACAACCATCTTATTGGGCAGATTCCCGAGGATGTGCTTGTCACGGATTGCTGCGTTGGGCCTGGGTGGACCTATGTGGAAGCAGAATGCGGCATGGGTCTGAGCTACACCCTGAAGGGTGGCGGCGCGGCGAGCTACGGCGGACGTTTGGACGGACTGCCGCTGAAGAGTGTTGCTGAGTTGTCCAAGTCCTGGAACTGGCTTGAAGCCTGTCTCGGCGTGGCGGCGCTGAACGCCTGGTATACCAACGAAGATGCGGTGCGCACCTTGGGTGGCGCACTCGCCGATGTCAGCGCGACACAGCTTGGACAAAACCCTTTCAGGACGCTCAGAGAGAACTACCGGGGCAAGCAGGTCACGGTTATCGGACACTTCCCCGACCTGGATTCGGTGGCTGAGATAGCAGAGCTCACCATCCTTGAGCGCAACTGCACACAGAGCAACGACACGCCCGACCCCGCGTGCGAATACCTGTTGCCCAAACAGGACTTCGTCTTCATGACCGGCGTCACCCTCATCAACAAGACAGCACCGCGCCTGCTCGACCTTGCACAAAACGCGACGGTCGTGATGGTTGGACCCTCTGTTCCTGCAAGCGAGTTCCTCTTCTCCTGGGGCATCAATGTGCTTGCAGGTCGTATCGTTGTTGATCCCGAGAAGGCGAAGGTTTGCGTCAAGCAGGCGGCAAAGTTCGGCGATGCGCTCCAGGCGTTCAGTATCGAGCGTCTGAAGGGAAATATCTAAGGAAACACCGATCAATTGCTCCCCGCTCCGTCATTGCGGGCTTGACCCGCAATCTACCTGCACTCTTAACCCGCCATTGCGGGCTTGACCCGCAATCTACCTCACTTTTAAGAACGAGATTGCGGGTCAAGCCCGCAATGACGAGGTTAATCGGGGCTTCCTTGCAAGCCCACTGACCCTGTGAACCAATCGGAGTCTCCAATCGGAGGAATCAGTTTCTTTCAATGACGAGGGATTCAATTTCTAGTAAACTTATAGGATTATAAGGTTTATGAATCCACGCGCTCATGGTCAATCGCTTCGCGGGAAGACTGGTTGTCGAAATTGACGGGGATCAAGACAGAGAAGTCTCCAGGAATCGAGATGCGATGCCTTTGGGCGACGATGCAAAAGGTCTGCAACGGTTGGGCACGGGTCGAATCAATCGGCTGATGCTTGAGTTTGTTGCGCCTTCGATCCTGTCGATCTCCCTTTCAGCCATCTACAACATTATTGATGCCCTCTTTCTGGGGCGGGCGATGGGAGATGCTGGCTTGGCTGCCACGCAGGCGGCGTTTCCGCTGACCATGGTTATCATGACCCTTGTGTGTCTGCCTGGCTTTGGCGGGGTCACGGTGGTCTCCTTGCATCTGGGTGCCAACAAGCACGAGCAGGCTGAGCAGGTGCTGGGCAACACCACTACCCTCTCGATCGTCTTTGGGATACTCTGCATGATCGCAGGCCTGGTGTTCCTCAAACCCTTGCTGGCTTTAGGGGGAGCAACCCCGGAGATTATGCCCAATGCCAGCATATTCATGAGCATCATTTTGGCTGGAACCATTCCTCAGGCGTTGTTTCTCAACCTGAACAACTTCATTCGTGCAGCTGGCTCTCCCAAACGGGCGTTGCTCTATAACGGCTCCGGAATGCTCATCTGCATCGTGCTCAACTTCTTCTTCGTCACGCTTGCGGGCTGGGGGGTTGCGGGATCGGCATCCGCCACAATTATCGGACAGAGTATCTCCGCGGTTCTGATCGTTGCCTATCTGGTCGGCAAAAAGTCGACGCTCACCCTGCGTCTCTCTGCCCTCAAGCTGGCTGCACAGGCAAGCAAGCCCACCCTGATTCTGGGTATACCTCAGTCGCTTTCACAGTTCGTGTTCTCGGCGGCGAGCTTTCTGCTCAACTATCAATTCGTCCTCTATGGAGCACACAATGAGCTGGGTGCCGAGGGCGCTTTGGCAAGTGTTGGGCTGATAGCGCGTATCGCCTTGTTCTCAACCTTTGTCCTTTTTGGCATCAGCATAGGTGCCCAGCCGCTTCTGGGCTTTAATTTCGGTGCCCGGAAGTACCACCGATTACGCAGGATGTTCTGGGTAGCCGTGCTCTGGACCACGGTAAGCAGCCTGATCTTCCTTGCGATCCTGTTGTTGTTTGCCCCACAGATCGTTTCGGCTTTCGGCTTGAGTTCAGGGCTTGCGAGCAGTACGGTGCGGCTGCTGACCATCTATCTACTTCCTCTGCCCTTGAGTGGCTTTGTCATCATTGCCATGTGCTACTACCAGGCCGTTGGCAAGGCTCTGCTTTCGTCTTTGCTCTCGATGTTCAAGCAAGGCTTGCTGCTCGTACCACTTCTGCTCTTCATGCCGGTACTGCTCCCTGCCCTGCTGCCCGGTATAGACGCGGTAACGGCAGTTATCCTGGCGGTTCCCGTTGCGGAGGTCGTCACCTTCTTTATCGCGCTGCCCCTGATACTCAGCGAGCTGCGACAACAAGCCTTGAGGGACAGCGATCAGGGAAGCAATTAGTTGGCGTTATCCAAAGAGTCTACAGATCGTCGAATAGATCCTCGATGAAGGTCAGGCTGCCTCGATAGCCAAAATAGCTGCGGTTTATGACAAGCCTGTCCTGTATCGGGAAGACGGCAGGCAGAATCTGCGCGCCAAGCTCATTGGCGATGGAGCGCTCGGCACTGCTCCCCACGATAAGGCTGATCTCTGGGTGTGCCCTCAAAAGGCTTTCTATCTCAAAGAGATCGCTGAGATAGTGTATCTCGGGCGGCTCGGCAAAATCCAGGTCGCTGACCGCAGCGCGTATCACCTCCTTGTCCTCATCGCGGAATATCGGATCGGTGATGATGACCAGCACGGGGGTCAGGCTGCAATCATTGGCAAGGAAGCGCGAGATGGCGGTGACACTCTGGGTGTTACCAATCACCGCATAGCGCTTCCAGCTGAGGGCACCGATGGTGGTCTCGAGGTAGCGGTACACATAGTATTCCTCTTCATAGATCACCTTCTCCACCAAGTCCTTGTCAAGGCTGAGCGCTTCACCCACGGCACGCAGGAAGGTCGAGGTGTCGCTGGCTCCGATGGGTACCCCCCACCAGCGTAGCGTAGGTGTGCCAAAGCGCTCTTCGAAGCGCCTGCTGAAGGGTTGGAGCAGCCAGGGCGAGAACACGATATTCAGCGCCGCTGCCGATGAGGTACGCAAAACGTCGATGTCCTGTTCGCGGTGGAAGAAGGTATTGACCTCAAGGCCAAGCTTCTCCAGGATGCGGGTATATTCCTCAAAGGTGCCCTCCCAGAAAGGATCGTGATAGGGCACGATTCCCAGGAGGTTGACGAGATTGTTCTGGCGCGGAGCTGGCTCAATGACCTGTTCGAGCAGGCCGTCCAGGGCAATCTCATAACCCCGATAGTTGTCACCAAGAAAGCCCGGCGTCTCGAGCGCGTAGACCGGGGAGCCCTGGCTGCGGTATTCGTTGGCAAGGAGCGCCACATCATCCCCGATGATGCCTGAGGTGCAGCCCGTGAGGATGAAGAAGGCATCGGCGTCGTAAATCTCCAGGGCACCGTCCACGGTACCACGCAGGCGGTCGATACCACCAAAGACCACTTCGCGCTCAAGCATGTTGCTTAAGGGGATAGAGACCGCAGCGGCGGCAGCGGGACCGCGCAGACCTGCCTGATAATACTCTCCCGCAGAGGTCTGCATGGGACAGCCTGGCCCCGAATGGAATATGGGGATTACCCGGTAGATCGACGACACGACATTGTTTGCGCCGCCCAGAGCACAGCTCCCCCGAGGCAGTTCAGTGATGGCTGACATAATTGATTATCTCCTTTTTCTCATGCGGTCTTATGAAGGACTTCGCGTATCTTGGGTCGGGCGCCAACTCCGGTGGCAGCGTTGTCGGCGACGGCGGCAGCGCCGCCGCCGACAACGCCAGCCGCACCTGCGCCGGTTCCCGTGCCAACGCCAACAGCGCCAACAGCATCCGCCACCCCAACCGCGCTGCCGCTCCCCTCGCCTTCGACCTTGATGAACTTGAACGGGTCGCTCTCAAACCAGCTTGCCTTGTAGGGGTGGCGCGCATAGCGGGAAAGCTTGACATTGAAACTGGGGTTCTCAATCTGCGCGGCGATCTTGTCACCCAAGTACACCAAGCCGTTATAGCCCATGGTAGGTCGCTTTATGTCGAGTACGTGCGTCGTTGGGATGCCGAAACGGGCAGTCCAGCCGGGTTGCCCGATAAACACGTCCGGCTTCAGGCGGTTTACCAGATTGACCTGCTCAAAGGGCTGCATATTGGCGATGTCAATAACGAAGTCACCGTGGATGCCGTTGAGGTGCTCAATGTCGAACTGCGCGTCCTCGTCATAGGTAGGAGTCTGCATACCGATGAGCTTCATGCCAAAGTCGTCGATAAGGGCGGCGGCGGCAAATGAGCGCCCGGTGCCGCCACAGAGAAAGACCCGCTTGCCCTGCAGGCGCTCGCGGACACGCTCTATCTGCGGGCGCACCCGCTCGTACTCGCGCTCAATATATTCCTCCGCTTCGGCCTCCTTGCCCACCAAAGCGGCTATGCCCCTGAACCACAGAGCGGTGTTGCGGGCACCGATGGGCATGACCGTATGTGAATA
>JAITOC010000084.1 GCA_031290175.1 Coriobacteriales bacterium
ACATTTGGTTGCAGTTCGTAGGGCGAGTAGTATAGAGTCCCTCCCAGTATAGGCGTCTTTATCATATTGTGATTTCGATTTCAAAGTGATATCATATTGATATTGATTTCAGAGTTCGAAGTTGTGAGAGGGTGAGGGCGATGATTGTTGAGAGGAACGTGCGTGCAGGCAATGGTTGGACGGCTATAGCGCTGGAAGTAGTGTTTCTGATTATAGCCTTGGCGTTGCTTGTGCTGGGTGTCAGCTTCGACGGACCGCTGATGTGGCTAACCCTGTTTGTGAGCGTCCTTTGCTTTTTCGCAATCTTGATTATTGCGATGGGATTCTTTACGCTGGAGCCAAATGAAGCCAGAGTGCTCATTCTCTTTGGCAAGTATAGTGGCACCGTCAGGACCGACGGGTTCAAGTGGGCGAACCCCTTCTATGCGCGGGGCAACAAGATTTCATTGCGGGCGCGTACCTACAACGGTGAGCCGCTGAAAGTCAACGACAAGAATGGCAATCCCATAGAGATAGCCGATGTCGTCGTCTGGCGGGTGGCAAACACTGCCAAAGCCGTCTTTGACGTTGATAACTATCGCAAATATGTGCAAACCCAGAGCGAGACGGCGCTCCGCCACGTGGCTACTACCTATGCCTACGACCACGATAGCAACCAGACCGCAGAAGAGATAACACTACGAAGCAACATCGAGGAAGTCTCCCAGGCGTTGAAGCTTGAACTGGCAACCCGACTCGAACCGGCTGGTGTGGTCATCGACGATGCCCGTCTCACACATCTTGCCTATTCGCCGGAAATCGCTCAGGCCATGCTGCGTCGCCAGCAGGCTGATGCGGTCATCGCCGCACGCACGCGTATCGTCTATGGAGCGGTCACAATGGTGGAGATGGCTCTGGCACAACTTGCCGAGCGGCACGTGGTGGATCTTGACGACGAGCGCAAAGCGACGATGGTCTCCAACCTCCTTGTCGTGCTCTGCAGCGAGTCTGACGCTCAACCTGTGGTCAACGCGGGCACGCTCTACCAGTAAGTCTCAAAACAGCTTGATATCAGGTAATCGAGGAGATGGGCGTGGCTGAGAAGAAACAATACCCTCTGCGGATTGACCCGCAGATATGGAAGGCTTTGGAGAAGTGGTCAGGCGATGAACTGCGCAGCGTCAACGCCCAGGTGGAGTTCCTGCTCCGCAAAGCGCTGAAAGACGCAGGCCGTCTCCCCAAAGACCAGAAGGGGCGGATATGATGGCCGCGCTTGCATTATCCTTTGACTGGACGAACCCTATTCTCATCACTGGTGCCATAGGTCTCTTCATTATCCTGGTCACAGCAGTCGCTTTTCTCCATGCAGAACGAGGAGGCGCAAGCTTCAGGCTGCAATCACAATTTAAGAAGAAGTATTCCGTTCAGGCTCGTAAATCCTTCAAAGATATGGTCATACAGAAGCTGGACGCCTTCCCAGCTGCCGCCAAACAACAGGAGCTCATCCCCGGTTATTTCGATCACGCTGGATCGTATGGTGGTGTGTGGGGGTGGGTCATCCTCACTGTTGGCACGCACTATACGTATGTGGTCAAGACGTCCGGTGATCCGCTGATGCTGGATAAGCGTAACGGCCTGAATGCACCGGTTGCCCTTGATGACCTCATGGTCTATATCGATCTGCTCGCCGATGAGGCCTCTTTGGAGAGCACTTTGCAGGACATGCTCGATAAGGCTCTGGCTGGCGAGCCGTTTGCGATTACGCCCAGCAAATACGGCTCCGGGGCTCACAACGAACACCAGTCTCAGCAAGCTGCCAAAAAAGCAGTCGCGCCCCTCACCCTCGACGAACCCTAGGAACCCCGACGACATGGTTACCTGTGAACTGAGGTATCCTGAATCCAGGCAAGCAGGTGGTTCAAACATAAGCGCTAATTGTCTATCTGAGGAGAATTGATGTTCAATGTGATGAGTACGGGCTTTTACTGGACAACGGCAACTACCATCGCAACGGTTGCCTGCCTTGTAGTTATACTGGTTGCCGCATTGCTGTTTTGGCGCTATGGCAAGGCACCTGCGCAGGAAAGTGATTGGCCAGTGCCCGCATGGGAGTATCTCAAGCACTTTAACAGGGCCGTTATGGGATCGATTTCCCGAGACTACAAGCCGGCAGGAGCAAACGAGTTCATTGCCACCTTGATGTCACTTGCTGAGCGCGGCTTTCTCAAAACGGTGCAAAACGATCAGCAGGAAGCGGTTGGTCTCATACGTGCAGGCAAGGTTTTGAACCCCGAACTCGATGTTGTTGATGCAAGCGCGATGGAACTCCTTACCTGTTTTGCTGAGGTTGATGGTGTCGTCTACCTGAGTTCTGCCAAGCAGATTGGAGAAGAACGCAAAGATGCCGTCACCAACAGCTATAAAGCCTGGAAGAACCTGGTCAACAATGAAGCTGCCAGGAGTGTTTCTGCTGGCAAACAAGCCATGCAGACACAAAAAGCCCTGCTCTATGTCGGTTACATTCTGGCCATCTGTGCGGCACTGGCAGCCTATCTGCTTACGCTGATGACCTCTTTGCCCCTTTTGATTGCTGGCGGCATCGTTATCACCTTGAGTCTGGTGATGCGACGCACCATCTACCCTGAAAGAAACAAGACCCGCGAACTGGCACGCTGGTTGGATTCGTTGGAGACCCATCGCGATGACGTACCCACGGACGAGGCGTCCCTCGAGCTCCTCCTGGAATATGCAGTGGTCTTTGGGATTGGCGATAAGACAGCCACTGCTCTGGCGGAGAGCCAGACGGTTGACTCTGTTGATGCTGTTGTGGGTAAACTGGATTTCTGGAAGAAGCTGAAAAAGGAGTTGTATACCACGAACGAGTAACCTGCTTCGCTATTCGATTGAAGCATTATTCGAACAACACGACAACGCCCTTGACATCACCGCCGGTCTTGAGCTTGGCTTTTTTGGCAGCTTGGATTTGATAACGGATGTCTTCTCGGGCACCTTTTGCCCTGGAGTCCATGATTGCGACAATAAGATAGAGAACCAGACAAATACCTATTGTGAGGATAAGTGGCGAGAGCTCTGACTTGAGAATCAGCATCCAAACAGCAACCTGAACTATAGCCAAGGCGCCTACGACGAACTCGAAACGCTGCAGGAATGAAAAACGCTTCGCTGCCAGTTCAAGTTCATCGCTTTTCTGTTTCTTGTAGGCTTCCAGCGCTTCGCGTGCCTGTGCCCGTGCCTTCTGCCCATCCTCGACACCGAGGATTGCATCATCAACATGGGCGCGTACGGCAGCCATGCCATTTTCGTAGCGGATTTTATCGTGCTTGTCAGCCATGTCACGCTTTCTTCAAACCACCCCAGGGATATGAACCAAGTCTCAGGGCTTGGTTCATATCCCGTTGTCAAGTGACTTGCTAAGTCAAATAATACGTCGGATCGGCTATCTGCCAGGCGATTTGCAAAATAACTCCGAGAGTCGCCAAGGCAACAAGGGCAAAGCCCAAGGTGCGCTTGCTCTTAACTTCGTCAGTAATGTAACCGCCACCGATGGCCGCAACAACAATCGGAATGAACAATAATATCACGTATAGCATAATGACTCCTTTCTCGATACGAGCTTCTTCTAGAAAGTTGCACTTGGACGGTAGATTTTTTCCCGCGTAGTATAGATTCCCATCAAGACTGCCAATACGCACAGGATTATGCCGGCAAAGAGCCAAGATCTGGAGAACAGCATAAAATCGGAGAATGCTGCACCTGTGATGAGCATAATGAAACCAGGGATCCAAACGGGACCAAAGGTCTGCCCAACACCGTTAAAAGCCATCAGATACGTTGTGCTGAGAGCGACATGCTTGTTATCGTTGCTCTGGGCGATTCGCAGGATAACTGCTCCGTTATAGGTTTGGAACCCGAGACCAAAGATGACAGCAGCCACCAATGCCAAGGGCAGGTTGGCCATGGCTATGACGGAAACATAGAGAAGCAGGAGACCAATGCCGCACATGGTGATACCAACCGTATAGGCATGGCGCTTAAACAGACCGACCCAAACCGGTTTGAAGATGAAGCCAGACACCAACATAGCAATGGTAAAGGCATTCATGACGTTGCCGATGTTAACAGCAGGTACGGGGCCGTCTGCTGTCATGCTCCAGCTGGTCAATGTGTTGATGACAGTTCCGGCAAGTGCTTCGTCCGAGCCTAGGTAGATGGCTGTATTTGAGGCTTGTTCGGCAACGATACCAGGCGCCCAGTCAGCAACTCCAGCGATGACGGGACCACCAACAACTTGAGCGACGTTGGACATCATGCAGTTGCAGGCACCAATTATCAAAACGTTTGCCAAAATGAAGACCCACGTATTGCTCTTAATCTTGGTACCGATTCCTTCGCCAGGATTCTTGGTGCCAGAAATCTTAAACATCGTGATGATGAAGACGACCGCAAACAGTAAGAAGACAACAGCAATTGCCCAAGACATGGGATTGGCAATCGCCGGATCAGGAATTGAAAGCGGTGGATTGTTGGTCAGGGCATTGTAAACAAAATAAGCAATTGCAAGAGCCACCCCAACTAGCATAATCGCAATAGACGCATAAATCAGCCCAGAGCTGGCTGGCTTTACTGAAACAGCTTCCTCTTTGCTCTGGTTTTCCTCAGAATAGATAATGCCTTCATTGGGTAGCTTGATAATCATGATGAGTATGCAGATAAAAGCAATGAGCGGCAACAGAAAAGCTCCTGAGGGGAAGGGGTATGTTCCGTCGGCATTAATAGGGTAATAGAGATTCGCGATAAACGCGGAGGCGTTCATGAAGAAGAAGCCCGCACAAGCACCAACCACGGAGCGCATGCCAAGCATCCAGCTTTCTTTGCCGCCTTTGAACAGGTCGACCGCATAAGATGCAGCAAAGGGGAAGATGATGCCGACGCCGAGACCGACGAATGCGCGCGGAATAAGTGTGCCCAGGTAACCCATAGTGCCCGTAAAGAATGGCAGGAATCCGAAAAACCCCATTATCACGGCACCGGAGATAGCAACGTATTTCTTGGGGAACTTCTTCAAAAGGTATGTGCAAGCCAAGCCGGAGACCAAAGCCAACGAATAGACGATGGCATCTGTCTGGTTGTAGAGGTACCCGAACTGCTCACCCAAACTCAATGAGTAGTTCATGATGTAGCTGGTGATCTGTGTTGTGATGGTCATCGTGTACTGCACGATGATCAACATCAACACTGCGACCTTGACGCCGAAACCATAACTGATTTCTTTCGAGTCTGACATGTTTCCCTCCTTACTAATAGAGCACTGCTGGAACCGGGGAGCAGCATTGAATCTCAAGCCGCAACCCAGATGACGCCGAACTAACGCACAAAGCCAGTCCAAACATCTACTCCTGTGTAGTCACGCACCTCCTCCTCTGCTCGCAAAACGCGCATTATCCCCGAGGCAAGACCCTGCATCTCGAATTCGCCGGGATAGATGGTGAGTGGAGCAATCCAGTCTACCCTTTTAGAGAGCGCGTCTACGAGTCGTGAGGACTTGGCCATGCCTCCTGTTACTATGATCGCATCGACCCTTCCGTCGAGGACGACCGCCATTGAGCCTACGTGCTTGGCTATCTGGTAAATCATGGAATCGACGATTGTCTCTGCGTAATGGTCGCCGTCCGCAATGCGCAGCTCCGCCTCGCGGAGGTCTGCCGTGCCGAGGTGATCCATCAGTCCGCCGGTCTTGATGGTGCGGAAAATGAGCTCGTCTTGGGTGTATTGCCCACTGAAGGCGAGACGGAGCAGGGGCAGCGTGGGCAGGGCACCAGCGCGGGTTGGAGCCATCGGACCCTCACCCTCGATGATGTCATTGGAGTCAACCATGCGCCCCTGCTTGTGCGCCGTGACAGAGATGCCGCCGCCGATGTGGCAGATGATGAGGTTGAGTTTTTTGTACGCGAGTCCGTTCTCACGTGCATAGCGGTGGGCGACTTCCTTCTGGTTAAGCGTGTGGATGCGGCTCTGGCGCCAGATGTCGTGAAGCCCCGTCGGGCGCGCGAGATCGTCGAACTCATCAACACTCGGACCGTTGACGATATAGGCGGGCTTTCCGTACTTCCGGGAGTAGCCATAGCTGATGAGGGTGCCGAGTTTACCGGGGTGATGTTCGCCGCCGATTCTGAGGGCATCCTCATACATGATGTCGTTGATGAGATAAGCACCTGACTCGATGAACACCTGTGCACCGCCACGTGCGACAAAGACGTCGAAGTCCTCGAGCTTGTAGCCGTTCTCCGCCAACAGTTCCTCAATGAGCTGCTCGGCAAAGGCGCGATGCTCTGCAAGGTTCGAGAACTTTTTGGGGTATGCATCGCTGCCGTGGTCGAAACTCCGGGTGAGCGCAGGTTCTTCACCCGTAAAGACAGCGATCTTCGTCGATGTCGATCCGAAGTTGATGATCAGTAGCAATGGTGCATTCGTGCTCGTCATGCAAAATCTCCCCTTCAAAACGCGTTACATGCCTTACTCTGAAACCAGGACGGCAAGTGCTATAGAACGCAGCTTGCCCTCAGCCGGACCTCCACGACTCCCAAATACAAGGGGCACCTTGAGTCCGACCACAAGGTCGGCATTCTGCATCTCACCAAAGAATCCCACACCTTTGATGAGCAGGTTCCCTGAAACAACATCGGGCACAATAAGCACATCGGCATCCCCGGCTACCGGGCTGTCATACTGCTTGATTGCTGATGCCTGCTTGTCGATGGCGAGGTCAAGCGATATCGGCCCCTCGACGATGCAGTCAGTAATCTCTCCATTGAGATACATCTGTTTGATGGCATCCGCATCCACGGTGTCCGGCATCTTGGGGTTGACCTTCTCGACCGCGCCCAACAGGGCGACCTTGGGGGTTGCAACACCGATGCGCTGCATCATCCAGACGCAGTTCTTCAGTATCCTGACCTTCTTGTCGACGTCGGGATATAGGGTGATACCCACATCAGCAAGGGCGAATATCTTGTGATAGAGGGGTGATTGCAGCAGTGCTACAGGGCAGACGATGGCGCCCTCTTTGACGATGCCCGTCTCCTTGTTGACCAGGCCTTTCATCAGCTCTGCGGTCTCAAGGATGCCTTTGATGAGGAAGTCGACCGTGCCCTCATTGACGAGCTCGATGGCAGCCTGGACGGAGGTCTCGTTGTCAGGGGTTCCGACTATCCGATAATTGGCGACCGTCTCTCCTGCTTCGCGCAGCAGTTCTTCGATGCGGGCGGCATCACCGATGAGCGTGGCGTCGATGAGCCCTTCACGCTGGGCTACCAGTACCGCCTCAAGGGCGTGCTCCTCATGCGCCGCAACCAAAGCCGCGCGCTTCCTGACGCCAGCCGCTTTGGCAACAGATATGAGAGTTTCGAGATCGGTGATCTTCATCTCAGCTCCGCGTGGCTAGACGATGTAGCCGCCGCCATCGCCCATGGCGAAGCGACGAACCCTTGTAAAGGTCTTGGCGGTAGTGATGCCCTCACCCGTGAAGGTTGCAATGGTGGCTGAGCCGTTGCCCGTCCCACCCAAGCCTGTCGCGGCGATGGTGGCACCGTTCTGCACAAAGACGGTCGTCTGGATGCGCCTGCCAAACTCGTTGGCGTGCTTCCAGTCGTTGGTCCAAATGGCGGCGGAGTGCCTGCAGCCGCCTTCTGCCACGATTGCGCCCTCCACAGCTTCTTCAAAGGTCGCACATTTGACGAGGGGGACAATCGGCATCATCTGCTCGGTGACGACAAAGGGGTGATCTGCGGCAACCTCTACGAAGGCAAGCTGCAAGTCATAGTCGCTGGGTGTCACGCCGGCCGCTTCGAGGATGAAGTTGGCATCCTTACCCACGAACTTCTTGTTTGCCACATGCTTGCCGCCATCCAGCGCGATCAGTGCGGTTGCGGTGACCTTCTCGGCTTCTTCAGCAGTGAGAATACGGACACCTTTCTCGACCATTGCAGCCAAGAACGCATCATAGGCTCCTGCGAGGACGAAGATCTCCTTTTCAGTTATGCAGAGCATGTTGTTCTCAAAGGGCACGGCAAACGAGAGCCAGAATGCCGCCTTCTCGATGTCCGCCGACTCGTCGATGATGGTCGGTGGATTGCCGGGGCCGGCTGCGATAACCTTCTTGCTGCAACCCATGATAATCCGCACCATTTCTTCGCTGCCGGTGCCGATGATCAGCGAGACCTTGGGGGATTCGAGGATCGCGTCGAGTGTTTCCTTGGTGGGTTCCTTGGGCATGGTGGCTATGTTTGCAGGACCTCCGGCGTCGATAACGGCTCTGTTGACGAGTGCAACCGCTTTTGCCCCTGCCAGCTTGGCGGCGGGATGGCAGTTGAAGATGATGGAATTGCCGGCTGCAAGCATGGTCATCGTGTTGCTCGCTACCGTGACCAACCCGTTGGTGACCGGCGTCAGGGCGCCGCACAGACCATAGGGGGCATAGTACTCAACCGTCAGACCCTTGCTCGAAGCCATGACAACAGAGTCTACGCTGGAGGTGTTCTCTGTTGTGGAGATTGTGCCGATGTTCTTAACGATCTTCTGGTCGAGACGGCCGTAGCCGGTCTCTTCGAACTCCGCCCGGGTCTCCTGCTCGACGATTCCGAGGAAGGCCTGCTTGATGGCCTCGATAAAGCGGTCGCGATCCTCCGTAGTGAAATCACGCATCAGGATTGCCTGCGCTTCATAGGCTGCGTCGATTGCGTCGTTAACGTTCTCGAAAACTCCTGTTTGGTTCATGTGCTCACTCCTGTACTCGAAAGGTTTCTGCTGGTACTGGCGTTGTATGTGTGCTGGTCGTGCGGGTCATGCGTTGTGCGTGCTGCCTGTCCTGTCTGTTGTTTATGCTTCGTAGGTCTCCACAATCTCGGCGATGAGAGCCTTGAAGTCGTCCAGGTCGAGCGGGACAAGGGTGTTGTGGAAGAATACATTGTGATCGATGGCGCCCTGGGCGATACCCTGAGCCTGCTCGACGGAGATGCCCAACTCGCTGAAGCGCTTGACACCGCAATAATGCATGAGGTCGAGCATCTTCTGCGCGGCGGCGTCTGCATCGGGGGCACCGATTGCCTGCGCGATGGCAGCGGCACGCTCGGGCGCATGCTTGGCTGCGAACCTGATGACAACAGGGATGGCATAGGAGCTCGCCATGCCATGCGGCAGACCAAAGAATCCGCCCAGCTCGTGTCCAAAGGCATGACCAAAATGAAGACCGGTGTTGTTGAAGGCGATACCGGCGAGGTTGCTTGCGAATGCGAGATTGGAGCGCGCCTCCAGATCCGTGCCGGTATCCACCGCGGTCTTGAGGTTTTCTGCAACGAGTCGTATGGCTTCGATGGATGCCATCATGGAGAAGGGGTCCGCTGAAGCAGAGGTGTAGGACTCAAGGGCATGAGCCATGGCATCGAGTCCGCTGAAGCCCGTGACGTGCGGTGGGGCAGTAACGGTCAGTTCCGGATCGAGGATCACATAGGCTGCGGTCGCAAAAATGGCGTCCTTGATATGCTCATCACCATGGGAGACAACGGCAACACAGCTGACCTCGCTGCCGGAGCCGGAGGTCGTGGGGATGAGGATGACCGGTGCGATTGCCGGTGGGGGATTGAAGCCCTTGCTCAGGAAGTGCTGGTTCATGGGGCCAGGGGTCTTGACGGTAATGCCCGCCATCTTGGCGGTATCGAGCACGCTGCCGCCGCCGAGGCCGATGACCAGTTCGATGCCGTCGCGCGCTACGATGGCGCCGAGCGCGTCGATGGAGGTATCGGTGGGGTCAGGCTTGACATCGTCAAAGGTACTGACGCCTATGCCGCCAGCTTCCAGGTAAGCTATGACACGTTCAGCTGCACCCGAAGCCTTGACGCCAGCATCAAAGACGAGCAGAACCTTCTCGGCACCGAAGCGTTTTACCTTTTCAGCTATATCCGCAACCGCCCCTACGCCAAAATAGACCGGGGACGTAAGCGTGTACTCACTGAACTTGCTGCCCATTGCCATAACAGAACCTCCTTATTGTGTAATAACCTGAAACGCACAGACACACAGCTCGTCACACCTGTGGCTCAGACTCGTTCTGTTTCATCATGCTTCGCGAGGGGTTCTTCTACAATTAGCAGGAAGGGCTGAGTGTCAGCAGAATGCCTTAACCTCTATTAGACTGTAGGTAGCATTCGCCGATTGCGCTTTCGTTGTATGGATGGTTCGGAAGAAGGGGATATGCAGGGGCTGTATGCGTTGCAGTTCGCGGGGATTGTGTCTGGCAGGTAGGTCAAAGAGTGGGAAGGTGCTATAGTACTCTCTGGTGTACTGATGGTTTTGAAAGAGGACAGGAGTGGATATGGCGTGGTTGCCGGATTATGAAGAGGCTTTCGAGTTGCTCAAACGATACAATAAGGAAGAGTTCCATATCAGGCACGCGCAGATAGTTGCGGGGGTGCTGGGTTTCTTTGCCGCAGAGTACGAACCTGAGCGTGTCGAGTTCTGGCGCGTTGTCGGGCTGCTCCATGATATCGACTTTGAGCAGTATCCCGAGGAGCATTGCGTTAAGGGCTTCGAGCTGCTACGCGAAGCCGATGTGGATGAGACTATAGTCCATGCGACCATGAGCCATGGTTATGGCATAGTGCCGGGTGCACCTGAACCTGAGCATTTCATGGAGAAGATCCTGTTCGCGACCGACGAGCTTACCGGATTGATTGGCGCGGTCGCCCTCATGCGACCTTCAAGAAGCGTGCAGGATCTTGAGCTCAAGTCGGTCAAGAAGAAGTTCAAGACACCGACGTTTGCGGCAGGATGCTCGCGTGAGGTTATCCAGACAGGCGCTGACCTGCTCGGCTGGGAGCTCGACGAACTCATAACCCGTACCATAGCAGCCATGCGCACCCTTGATTGTGTGGATTAGAGAACCGAAGATTAATTCGTCATTGCGGGCTTGACCCGCAATCTAGTTTTTAAAGAGCAGGTAGATTGCGGGTCAAGCCCGCAATGACGGGGTGGGGAGCAGGTTTCTTAGCTCTCTCAGGAGAAGCCTGGTTGTCTCTCGCCAAACCCCTCTACCAGCGCAGCGATCCTTTCACGTTATACTGTAACTACACAACAAAAACTTTTATTTCGTGTGCAACAGAAAGGTGCCTATGAACGCAATTATCCTCAGTGGATTTCTTGGAGCTGGCAAGACGAGCCTTCTGCTTCAGTTGGCTGCTTACCTCACGGCCACGACGCCGGGCGACAAAGAGGTAAAGGTCGCGGTCATTGAAAACGAGATCGGCAGCGTGAGCGTTGACGGCACAACGCTTAAGGGGCAGGGCGTAGAAGTCCGCGAGATTATGAGTGGCTGTGTGTGCTGCTCGCTTGCCGGAGAGCTTGCAACCTCGATTCGGGTCATGCAGTGGCAGTTTGACCCTGACTGGCTCGTCGTTGAGGCAACCGGACTTGCATATCCTGAAAAAGCAGCTGATTCGGTGCGCGAGGGAGCAGTGCGGCTCGGGACATGCACGGTTGTAGTCCTTATTGATGCAGAACGGTTCCTGCAGCTTGAACGCATAAGTCCGCTAATAGCGGGACAACCCAAACACGCTGACATCATCTTACTCAATAAGGTCGATCTGGTGGATGATGAGCAGAGGAATGCTGTAAGGCAACGGCTTGAGAAGATTAACCCGACGGCAACAATCATAGAGATATCTGCATCGCAACCACTCGCTGTGGAGGTCTTTGAGGAGATGACTCACCATGCATGAGCACAAGCAAACCCCTGAAAGGGGAGAAGTGCCCGAGCACGATCATGGGCACGATGGGCACGATCACCTGCATGCACATGAGCATTCTCATGCAGACCACTCCCACGCAGGTCACACCCACTCTGAGCACAATCACTCAGAGCATTCCCACGCTGACCATGATCACTCCAACCCCGAAGGTGAAGTGCAACTCACCGAACATGAAGGCGCGCTCGTCGCATCACTTGTCCGTGACGTGGCGGGCTCCTTTGACGATATAAAAACAAGCTTGGCAAAAAGTCTTGCCAAGCTTGCCGATTGGGTCTCGGAGAACGGGGGAGCAGTCGGTCACATAAAGGCTTCACTCACGGATGGAACCACTATCGCAACGCTCTCAACCACCGGCGGTGCAGTCTCCATCACAGCCTTTCCCAACCCCAGCCCCGAGCCTGCTCCCGCGTTAACTCCGGGCACACAAACAAGCGACCCCTGCCATGCAGAGGTCGCTGTAATCGTCTTAGGTGTTGATGCCGAGGCGCTCAAGACCGTTGTTGATACCGTACTGTCTTCGGTGCTTACACCAGCTTGACAACAGGTTTGATGAGGTCGCCGGGCTTGTCC
>JAITOC010000011.1 GCA_031290175.1 Coriobacteriales bacterium
GCTGCCGCCGAGCGCATTTTCACCTTTATAGAGGAGCCGGAGCTTGCTGCTGAGGTAAGCGATGCGGAGAAGGCCGACCCGGCAGCTGTCACCGGCAGCGTCAGCTTTGAGAACGTGCATTTTGGCTACGAGGCGGACAAGCCGGTAATCAATGACTTCTCGGCACGCGTGGAACCTGGACAGAAGATAGCCATCGTCGGTCATACCGGTGCAGGCAAGACCACCATCGTGAAGCTGCTCATGCGCTTCTACGATGTTGACACGGGCGCCATCAAGCTCGATGACCGCGACATCCGCGATTTCAAGCGCGACGACCTGCGCTCACTCTTTGGAATGGTGCTGCAAGACACCTGGCTCTACAACGCGAGCATCGCCGAGAACATCCGCTTTGGAAAACTCGATGCAACCGATGAAGAGGTGCGTGCAGCAGCCCGCCTTGCGCAGGCGGATCACTTCATCTCGACCTTGCCCGATGGCTATCAGATGGAGCTCAACGAGGAGGCAAGCAACGTCTCGCAGGGGCAAAAGCAGCTCCTCACCATTGCCCGCGCCGTGCTCCATGACCCGAAGATACTCATCCTCGACGAGGCCACCTCATCGGTGGACACGCGCACTGAGCTGCTCATACAAAAGGCGATGGACAGCCTCATGGTCGGACGCACGAGCTTCATCATCGCGCACCGCCTCTCGACGATCCGCAACGCGGACCTCATCCTCGTCATGGACGACGGCGATATCGTTGAGCAGGGCACGCATGACGAACTTCTCGCAGCCAAGGGCTTCTACGCCAGTCTTTACAACAGTCAGTTCGAGAGCGCAGCATAACAAGGAGGATACGCAATCGCATAGGGACGGTTCAATCCCTAATATCCAGCTAGATTCAGGCTCTCGGTATGAGAGCCTGTTTTTCTATGGCTGAAAGACTGATTTCAAAGGCTTAATAACGTGTGGGGGATAGGCGTGCTACGCAGCTCTTTATGCTGTTCACCATGTTAGTTTGTGCAAAGTAGAGAGCCAGCATCGGGAGATGTGAGCACGGATTTGGAAGGAGGCGACATATGGGCGCAGAGAATGCTGCAGAGAAGACCGTTGGTACGGGGACACCTATTCAGGTGTTATCGGATATCTTCGGGGGTCTCATCCCCGAGCGTACCGATGTCATGGCAAACGAACGGCCGATTCAGTGGGAAGAGGACGGCTATACCGTCATGCGCGGGCACGCACGAAGCGCTCCCGGCTGCCACAACGCCTGTGGCGTGCTGATGTATGTCAAGGATGGCAAGCTTGAAAAGGTCGAGGGTGACCCTGAGAACCCCTACAACCAGGGGCGTCTGTGTAGTCGCTGTCTGGCGATGACCGATGTTGTCTATCACAAAGACCGTCTGCAATACCCCATGAAGCGCGCCCGTGAAGACCGCGGTAAGGATAAGTTCGAGCGCATCACCTGGGATGAGGCTTACGACATCATCGAGAGTGAGTTCAAGCGCATCTCGGCTGAGTTTGGTCCGGAGACCATCATGAGCTGCCAGGGCACCGGTCGTGACATCCACCAGGTCACGCGTCTGACGGCATCGTTAGGCTCGCCCAACGAGGGCGTTCCGTATTTTGCCGGCAATTCCTGCTATCTGCCTCGTATCGCCAGCATGGCATGTATGCTGGGCGATGCTGCCGTTATGGACTGCTCACAGTTCCTGCCGCTTCGTTACGATGACCCTCAGTATGTGGTGCCGGAACTTTGCATCATCTGGGGGCATCAGCCGTTTTACTCCAATGCTGACGGTTTCTTTGGTCATTGGATCACCGACCTGATGCAGCGCGGCATGAAGGTCGCCGTCATTGACCCGCAGTTGACCTGGGTTGCCGCTCGCGCCGGTGAGAACTGGCTGCGTGTCCGCCCCGGCGGCGACGGCGCACTGGCCATGGCCATGCTGAAAGTTGTCATCGAAGAAGAGCTCTACGACGCAGAGTTCTGCGATTATTGGGTCTATGGTCTCGAGCAGGTTGCCGAGCGCGTTAAGGAGTACGACCTCGACGAGCTTGCGGAGCGGAGCTGGGTTCCCAAGGAGGACATCGTCCGCCTGGCTCGCCAGTATGCTGCTGCCAAGCCTGCGGCCATCCAATGGGGCGTGGCGCTCGACCAGTCTACCGGCGGCCAGCAGGCCGCCCACGCCGTGGTTGCCCTCTGGACCATCACGGGCAACCTGGACGTACCGGGCGGCAACGTCATCGGTCGTCCGTGCTGGGGTATCGCTCAGCCAAACTGGACGGGAACCTGGGGTTACGATGAGCTGCTCACCCCTGCAGAAGAGCCCGGCAAGCGTATGGGCGCTGATCGCTATCCGTTGTTCGGCGTTGGTTTCAAGAACCTGAGCTCGAATGCAACCTTTGAGTCCTGGGAGCACGAGCCGGGCGTCGATGACGGTCTGTATGGCCCCTATAAGTTCAAGGCGGCCTACTTCGTGACCAATAACTTCCTCGCCTGCATGGGCGCACAGACCAAGATGCAGCTTGAGCGCTGGTACCGCAAGCAGCTCGAATTCATCGTCTGGTCCGACATCTTCATGAACCCCTCGATGTACGCACTCGCAGACATCGTTTTGCCCGTCGTTACCTGGGCGGAGCGCATCGGCTTCGGCGGTCTGAACCCCTACTCCATCAGCTGCATCAACAAGTGCATTGAGCCCCTCTATGACACCCGTCCCGACCAGACCATCTTTATGGAGCTGGGCAAGCGTGTCGCACGTGACGGTATCGTCCCGGGTACCAAAGGCGAGGGCGACGAGCTTGATCAGGCGATGATTGAGAAGCTCGAACGTCAGTATGGCATTACGGTTGATACGACCAAGGGCGTCAACTATCAGGATATCGCCTATCCTTGGGACACCGTTGAGGAGATGTGGGATTACGCCCTCAAGCAGGGTGGGTTTACCTGGAAGGAGCTCCAGCACTCCGTCTGGAAGATGCCCGAATTCAAGTATCGCAAATACGAAACCGGCGATCTACGTGATGATGGTGGCCTGGGCTTTCAGACGCCTTCTGGTCGAGCCGAGATATATTCCATGGTCTTCCAGTTTGCTGGTGGTGGGCTTGATCCTCTGCCTGCCTATGTCGAGCCTATCGAGAGCCCCTATTCCGAGCCCGAACTCGCCAAAGAGTACCCCTATATCCTCACGACTGGCGCTCGCATCCCGCATTTCTTTCATTCGGAACATCGCCAGATTGCCAAATTGCGCGCCTTGCATCCTGATCCTCTGGCGTTCATCCATTCTGAGACGGCTGCCAAGCACAACATCGCCGATGGCGAGTGGTTCTGGATTTGGAACAACCACGGCAAGTGCTATTACAAGGCCTCGTTCAACGACACCTATGACCCCCGCGTGTTGCAGTGTGAGCATGCCTGGTGGTTCCCCGAGCGCGGTATCGCCGACCCGGATGTAGAGGCTGGTCCCTTTGGTGTCTTTGAATCAAACTGCAACAACCTTATTCCGTTGCCTGCCGGTGTCTCTGGTTTTGGCGCGAACTACAAAGCAATGATCTGTCAGATCGGGAAGGATGAACCACCCGTATCCAACGTCCCGGATAAGCCCGAAGTCCGGAAATTCGATTAAGAGAGGCTAAACCATGGCATTCAAGGGATTTCTTGTTGACGTTGAGTATTGCACGGGTTGCGAAGCCTGCGTGCTGGCCTGTCAGCAGGAGAAAGGTTTCAGCGAGAAAGAATACGGTATGCGTGTCACCAAACTTGGACCGCTGAAGTTGGGGGAGAAGGACTATCAGTACGATTTTATCCCGCAGTTCACCAAGTGGTGTGACCTCTGCGCCGACCGCGTAGCAGCTGGCAAGCAGCCTGCGTGCGCACAGCACTGCCAATCACGCTCACTGGAGTTTGGCAGTATCGAAGACCTTGCAAAGAAAGTCTTTCGTGAGAAGCAGGTGCTCTACGCACTGGTAGACGAATAGGTTTCAACGTCGCCCCACGTACCGAGCGTGGGGCGACGTGTTTGTCTTTATTCACGCGCAATCAGGGAGGTACATTCGCATGGCAGAAGCAAAGTCCTCATCGTTTCAGTGGGTTGTACTCGCAGTAACCTATCTCTTCAGTGTGGCAGCCGCGATGTTCTGGTTCACCTCGACATCCGTAGCTGACGGATTTATCATGCAATACATCATACCTAACCCAGATCTTGTCAGTAATCCGAACATGAACCTTGGCCTCTTGATGACCGATGTCTGTATTACGGCATTTGTCGGTGCCCTGTTCTGCTTTTTATTCCAGGACAGGATTGGTATCAAAATAACCATGGTTATCGGCGCACTGTTCCTGATCGGCGGCGGTCTTATCGCAGCGCTTTCTGGCAGCGATTGGAACCTGCTGGTGGCCTCGCGCTTTGTGGGGGGCTTTGGCATTGGTTGTGCTGCTACAGCTGCTACCACGGCCATCTCAGTCTGGTTCAGTGAAAAACGTCGCGGCCTGGCCATCGGCATCTGGGGCACCTGGGTGCCAGTTGCCATGATCATCAACTACGTGATCATCCGCCCGTTTGCCCTGAATGGCATGATTGTTCATGATGATGAGAGTGGGTTGTTCATCAACACCAGCATCGGAGCTCCGGACTTCGCGGCCACCTCGACGGCAGCTCCCAATATCCATATCCTCTTCTGGGTGGGATTGGTCGTTTCAATCATCGCCTTTATCTTGCTGCTCGTCATCTACAAAGATCCGGCAAAAGGTTCAGGCAGCGTGCACGTTGAGAAGGGATCCTTTGGTGCTGCCCTCAAGTGGATTGGTAAGCGTCGCGTCATCGCTTTGTTGCTCTGCATGCTCCTCTTTACCTTCTGCAACAATAACTTTACCTCCTTTAACGTGGCGTTCTTTACGGCTCCCGAAATCGCAGGCGGTCTCGGTTTTGATCAGACCACGGCTGGTTTGGTGGCTGTTGTGGCCTCGGCTTGCGGCATAATCGCGCCGTTGTTTGGCGTTGTCTACGACAAGATTACTCCCAACCGCAAATACATCATGATTGTCGTTGCTGCCGTTTCCTATATCTTTGCCAATATTTGCGGCTTCAAGGACTGGGGCATTCCGTACCTGGTTGCTTACATCGTCTTTATGGTCATCGGCAATGCCTCTATTGTCGCCAGCGTGCGCCCCATGTTGCCTTCCCTGGTACACAAAGGCGGCTTCAGTGCCATCTCATTGGGCTTGGCAGCTATTACATTCCTGGAGTTTGTCGGACAGCTCTTCGGCCCGATTTTTGGTGCCGTAGCTGACAGCAGCGGTTTTGGCGCGGCCAGCCTGATCGTCGGTTTGCCTGTTGCGGTGGTATTCGTCTTTGTGGCTTTCCTGGTGCGTCCAGGTAAAGCAGACCGTCTGCCCGAGGGAACCAAACCCGAATAGGGTTGTTATATGCGTACATTTTGACACACGAGGTAAGGAGGAAACATGGCACAAAAAGTAATTGACGGCAACATGCACTATCTACCAACTGACCTGTTCACCAACGACGAGGTTCTGAAGGGTTTCTTAGACTGTGTGCCCTTCACGTTTGGCATGAAGGCCTATCGCGCCAAGACGCCTGACGGCAAGCGTGACCAAATCGTGCTGGAGTATGGTGGCAACGAGATCCT
>JAITOC010000064.1 GCA_031290175.1 Coriobacteriales bacterium
GCAAACGAGGACTATCTTGAGGCGATTCTCGAACTCGGTGGCATGACGGGCGAGGTGCGCTCGGTTGACTTGGCAGCCAAACTGGATGTCTCAAAGGCGAGCGTCAATAACGCCCTCAACAACCTGAAGACAGCCGGTCTGGTCGAGCAGCCCTACTATGGCGACATCACGCTTACGAAGGAGGGTGCCGTCTACGCGGCGAGCATCCTTGAGCGCCACCATGTGCTCTATCATTTTCTTCTGGACGTGCTCGGGGTTGCGCCGGAGGTCGCCGTAGAAGAGGCCTGCAAGATGGAGCATGCCATTAGCGATGATACACTTGAGCGGCTCACCAAGCATCTGAGAACCGTCGTTTCTTTCTGAGAGAAAAGCGGAAGACCCGGTGGAGGGACCGGGTCTTCCTACAAGGAGGGGATGCGACGCATTTCGCGTCTTCTGCGCAGAACCGAGTCTGGAGCACAGATGCGATCTAGGAGGGGATGTCCGTATCTCGCAAATATCAGTATGACAGGTTCACGAAGAGAAGAAAGAGGAAGGCACCAAGGGATTATGAACAGTGACTACCTTGTTCGCTGCCCGTCATCTTCGTAAACCTTTTGTAAAGAAAGTTGCCGTCTCACTGTTTTTTTGGAAGGTTTGCCCATGCTTCACCAGACGATAGAAACAAGCCCTGCGCAAGCCCCCGGGATAGCTGCCGAGGCGGATGAGGCCGGCACGGTTGGTGCTGCGGTGACTGGTTCGACCAGCTCGAAAGTACTTGCTCTGACGCTTGCATACGAAGGCCAGGGATTCCACGGCTTCGCTCGGCAGCCGGGCATACGGACGGTGCAGGGGGAGGTGGAGACGGCGCTGGGCGTTTTGCTCCACAGACCGGTTGAGATCGTTGGGGCAGGTCGCACCGATGCCGGCGTGCACGCCCTCGGTCAGGTCGTCTCCTTCAAGCTCTCAGAGACGGAGTTTGCGGCGCGCTCCTTTGACAAGCTCCGCAACGCGCTGAACGCGCTCACGCCCGACGGCATTGTCGTGCGCAAGGTGGAAGAGAAGCCCGAGGGCTTTTCGGCGCGCTTCTCAGCCATCGAGCGCGAATATCGCTACCGGCTGGTATTCGACCCCGTTGAGCCCTTGTTCGTATCGCGTCTTGCCTGGTGGGTGCCAGCTGAGAGACCGCCGGATATTATCGCCATGCGCGCAGGGGGCAGCTACCTGACGGGGGAGCACGACTTCACGTCATTTTGCGTGGCGGCGTCCGCTCAGGATAAGAACACTGTGCGCGAGGTCAAGGACATCACGATCTTTGGCACGCAGCATCTTGGTGAGGACTGCATCGTCTTGCTCGTGCGCGGCAATGCCTTTCTGCACTCAATGATACGCATCATGGTTGGAACCTTGCTCGAAGTTGCTCTGGGGCGGAAGGAGCCTGCGTGGGTCGGCGAGGTGTTGGCGGCGCGCAATCGTGCTGTGGCCGGCCAAACCGCTCCTGCACATGGTCTCACCTTCTGGCGCGTCCGGTATTGATGGGCATGAGGTAGTGTTATGCATAAGGTAGCTCAGGTTATCCTCTCGGTGCTTTTCGCGCTCTGGCTCATCGGGGCGTCGTTCATGGTCGTGCTCCTGCCGCCCGTGACACACAACCTTGCCAATGCGACGGTTAACGACGCGGTTTCTGTGTATGACCACGCGACCCTTGTCCAGTATGCGGATGAGGGGCGTGCCTATGTGCTCGGGGATGAGGAGATCTCCGTTCCGATCGGAGCCGACGAACACACCAGCTGGTCGGAGGACGTCGTGTCGCACATGCTTGATGTCCGCGCTGTGCTCCTGGGTGCGGAGATTGTCACGCTCATTCTCACAGTTGTCGTTATCGGGTGGTTGCTCATGCTGGTGCGTCGCGGCAGGGCAAAGGAACTAGGGAGCGTTTTCTTTGTGGGCGGCGTTATCCCGCTGGTTCTCGCCCTTGTTCTCGGCCTCGTCGGAGCGCTCAATTTCAGGGCGCTTTTCAGCGCCTTGCACAAACTGCTGTTCGTGGATGGCACGTGGACCTTCAGCTATGACTCCCTGCTCATCTGCACCTACCCGACCCAGTTCTGGGTCGGCATGGGCATCGTCTGGGTAGTCGCACTCGTCTTTCTCTCAGTATTCTTTCTCGTACTCGGCTTCAGGCTCAAGCGCTCTAAGGAACTGCTCCTTAGAAGAGCGCATCTCCGACGAAGCCCTCGGCATTTTTCCAGAGGATGAGTTCACGCTGTTCATCGGTGAGGTCGTTTTTCATGAAGCGCTCGACTTCCTCGGCAGGATTCCACATGGGATAATCGCTGCCAAAGAGGATGCGGTCAGCACCATAGATCTCGATGAGCTCCTTTGTGCGGCGCGGTCCGAGGTAGACCGACGCGCTCGATACATCCATAAAGCAGGTCTCATCCTCAAGGTATTCGACAGCAAGGTCATAGATGGACCAGCCGCCAAAGTGTGCGGCATTGAGCACAAGTTTGGGAAAGGCGCGGAGAATGGCTTTGATGCGCCTGGGGTGCGAATTGTCCCAACGGTAGTCACCGCAGTGTAGGATGAGTGGGAGCCTGCCCTCGATAATCTCGTAGAAGCGCATGAGCCGGGGGTCGTCCGCATTGACCGACTGGGAATCCGGGTGGAGCTTGAATCCCTTGAGCCCTAGTGCCTCCGCCCGCTGTACCTCGGCTTCCATATCCTCGAAATCCTGATGCATGGCAGCAAAACCGACGAAGCTCTCATGCAGACGCGTCTGCTCCGCGATAAAATCGTTGATGGAACAGACACTGCCCGCGCGCAGGGCGACTGAATGCACGATAGAACGGGAGATACCCGCCGCCTTCTGCTGGGCGAGTAGGTTTTCGACTGTCCCAACCCCGGTCATTGCAATGTTGTAGAACTTCCCGACATTCTCAACCGCCTTGCTCGCAATGGCGTCGGGGTAGATGTGGCAATGCGCGTCAACGATGTTCATGCGATTCCTCCCACTGCCGACAACAGGCAGCCCCTGCGCTGATTTTCCTTGGTATCGAGAGTCTAATATGGTACCATACCGCAATGCGTATGCGGGTGTGGCGGAATGGCAGACGCGCATGGTTCAGGTCCATGTGGGGGCAACCCCGTGAAGGTTCAACTCCTTTCACCCGCACCATTCAGGTCAGGTACCTCAACGAGGTGCCTGACCTGAATGCTTCGGGGTGGAAAGATGGCAGAAACGGATCGAGGCCGGACACTATGACTCAGATAACGAAAAAGGCGCTTGCTGCCTCTCTGAAGAATCTGTTGACGCAGAAAACACTCGACAAGATTACGGTGATCGATATTGCCCGGGACTGCGAGGTCAATCGGCAGACCTTCTATTACCATTTTCATGACATCTACGACCTTCTCGAATGGACGTTCTTGCAGGAGGCAACCCGTGCGCTTGGTGCTGATAAAACCTATGAGACCTGGCAGCAAGGCTTTCTGAACATCTTTGGCTATATCTTGGACAACAAGGCGCTGATTGGGAATATCTATCATTCCGCTGGCAGGGAGCAACTGGTGCAGTATCTGTATCGCGAAACCCACCATCTGCTCATGGACGTCGTCCGGAAAAAAGCAGAGGGTCTGCCTGTGCATGAGGACGAGATGACCTTCATCGCCCAGTTCTACAAATACGCGTTTGTGGGAATCCTCCTAGAATGGATTCGGGCGGGCATGATGCAAAAGCCTGTCGATATAGTCGAGAAACTGACTGTCCTGATCCAGGGCAACATGGAGGCAACGCTCGAACGGTACAGCGCCGGTCGCTGACCCCTGACAGCTGATCACCCTTCTCCCTTTTCAACACGTCTATACAATCGGGGCGCAGTGTCCAAATCTTTGACAGTGCGCTCCGATTGCCTGTTTCCTGCGCTTTGCAGGCTTTGTACCATGAAGCCCACGACGTCATGCCATGGATGGGCATCCAGCATTTTCACGTCAATATGATACACAACAGAGCAGGAGGCAACACAATGTATTACAGCAATGGCAACTACGAAGCATTCGCGCGACCCTTGAAGCCGAAAGACGTGGACAAGAAATCGGCATACATCGTCGGTTCGGGTCTGGCAGCTCTCTCGGCAGCCTGCTTCCTTATCCGTGACGGTCAGATGAAGGGCGAGCGCATCCATCTTCTCGAAGAGACGGATCGTGCGGGCGGTGCCTGCGACGGGATTCTCGACAGCGAGAAGGGCTTTATCATCCGCGGTGGCCGCGAGATGGAGGATCATTTTGAATGCCTGTGGGATCTGTACCGCTCCATTCCCTCTTTGGAGCTGGACGGAGCGTCGGTTCTCGACGAATTTTATTGGCTGAACAAATACGACCCCAATTACTCACTCATGCGTGCGACTGTGAATCGCGGCGAGGATGCTGGTCTGGGTGGCAGATTTGCGCTTTCAGACAAGGCGTGCATGGAGCTCTCGACGCTTTTCATGACGCAGGACAGGGACCTCTACGACAAGAAGATCACCGATGTGTTTACCGATGAACTGCTCTCGTCCAATTTCTGGCTCTACTGGCGCACCATGTTCGCCTTTGAGAATTGGCACAGCGCGCTTGAGATGAAACGCTATCTGCAGCGCTTCGTCCACCACGTCGGCGGTCTGCCGGACTTCACTGCCCTCAAGTTTACGACGCTTAACCAGTATGAATCGCTCATCCTACCCCTGATTCGGTTCCTGGAAGCGCATGGTGTCGATTTCCGCTTTGACACGCAGGTGACAAACGTTATCTTTGAGATGGTGGATGGAAAAAAGATCGCCCGCAAGCTATTCATCCAGCACGATGCACAGGCAGAAACCATCGACCTGACCGAGGATGACCTCGTCTTTATCACAAACGGCAGCTGTACAGAAAATTCTTCGCAAGGCGACCATGACCATGCGCCCGTACTCAACACCAGCGGCGGCGGTTGTTGGGAGCTATGGCGCAACATCGCGGCGCAGGATGCGTCTTTTGGGCGACCCGACAAGTTCTGCACGAACATCGATGCGACCAAATGGGAATCCGCAACCATCACCGTGACGGATCCGAACATCGTATCGTATATCGAGAATATCTGTCATCGCGGTGTCTTTACCGGCAGGGTTGTCACGGGTGGCATCATCACCGTCAAAGACTCCGGCTGGCTCATGAGCTATACCATCAGCCGCCAGCCCCACTTCAAAAAGCAACAGAAGGATCAGCTGGTCGTCTGGGTCTATGGGCTGTTTTCAAACACGTCCGGTAACTTTATCAAAAAGCCCATCGTGGAATGTACCGGCTCCGAAATCGTAGAGGAATGGCTGTATCACATCGGCGTGCCGGAGCACGAGATTCCCGGGCTGGCGATGAGCGGTACAAGCTGCATCCCCACCCTGATGCCCTACATCACCGCCTTCTTCATGCCAAGGGCTGCGGGTGACCGCCCAAAGGTCGTACCGGATGGCTGCACGAACTGTGCCTTTATCGGGCAATTTGCAGAAACGCCTCGCGATACCGTGTTCACGACAGAGTATTCGGTGCGCACCGCGATGGAGGCGGTCTACACGCTCCTGAATATCGATCGCGGCGTACCGGAGGTATTCGGCTCCTGCTACGATATCCGCGCCCTCATAAACGCAAGTTCACGACTTTTGGACGGCGAGAAGGTGACCGATATGAGGCTGCTGCCCCATCGCGAACTGATCAAGAGGATCTTCCTGAAGAAAATCTCCGGAACGGTACTTGAGGAGCTGCTGGAGGAGGCAAGATGAGGACGATTCCCTAGAGGTGCCCTAGACCCAATGGTCACAGTTCACGGGGGATCAGGTGACACAGCCCCCGTGAACTGTCGACGTGCATTCGCAGCAGGAACTTATTGATCTTGTTGAGCGTGAATGAGGATAAATCGGGTATACTTCGTTTAGCTTTTCGTTGCAAGGAGTGCGAAGTGTGTGGATATGTATGCATAGGTTGTGGCGCTTGCGGCAAGCCAAAGTCAAAGCTCTTTGCGCTACCCCCCATCTGCGTGCGCTGCGGCGCTGAGAAAGCATCGGTCACCGCCCCCTGCCCCCAATGCGGTGCCATAAGCGCCCCCGGCGGAGCCATCAGAGCGAGCAATCAGGCCAAGAGCGCATAGCGCAGACACTGCGCTAAATCCCCTTATTCACGTCATTGCAGTTTTCCAGATCTTAACCCAGCGAGCGGGCGCGAACCAAAAACGTAGACCAGCGGTAGTAATAAGTACCGACACCTTCAATAATGTTCTCTCAAGCCTTACAGTCATGTGTCCGATAACCACTTCGAACAATGGACATCCCCTGCATATCGAGACTGCTGAAGACAATGATACTGAGGGGTTTATCTGCATCGAACAACTCAGGGCAACCAGAACCAGTCCCCATACTCCAGGTAATTGTGCTATCAGGAACAGCAACAGCATGACTCCAAGAAGTGGTAATATCCTCTTGTGCATGAATGGTGGAGGAAGCCACCATCGTGGTTGTGGTCACTATCGTGGTCACTATGACGTAAGGAGGAAAGCATGGCTGAAGAAAAGAAAGGCGCTTTATCACGGAGGCAGTTTCTTGTGGGGGCTGGTTTGACTGGTGTTGGCGTGGCTGCCGCAGGTCTTGCTGGTTGTACGCCCACAAGCCCTGCAACGGGTGGCGACGCGCCGAGCTCCGGTGGAAGCACCGGAGGCGGCGGACAGGCAAGCTCCGCCGCGCTCAGCGGTAACCCGCTTGGTGCCAATGCAGCAGTTGACTGGAAGTTCCTTGTACCACCTGATCCCATCCCTGCCGATCAGATCACCGCAACCGAAGAAGTAGATGTGCTGGTCATCGGGGTTGGTTGGGCTGGCGCAGTCGCAGCCACCTCTGCGGCAGAGAAGGGCGCCAAAGTACTGGCAATTGACAAGGGTGAGACCTGGTCGGGCAGGGGCGGACACATTACCGCCTATGGTTCGAAGATCGTACAGCAATTCCAGGATGAGGGCTGGATCCCCAAGACCGACTACTCCGATACGGTTCGTCGTCTTATCGAATGGGCAACCGGTCGCGTCAAGGAGCCATTGCTTTGGACGATCGCCAAGAAATCCGGTGCCTGCATGGATTGGCTGGTAGATCTTGTTGCCGATTCCGGTCTGCATGCAACGATGTGGTGCGACTACTACAAGGGACCCAACTACGCAGAAGATCCGGTTACGCATTTCTTCTATGACGACACGACCGACTTCATCTACCTCGATGGTGTCTCAACCGGTCTTGGCATGATCGTGCTGGTTCCCGCCGTTATCGAAAAGGCCGAGGCGCTCGGAGTCGAGTTCCGCTACAACACTCCCAGCGCTCGTCTGCTTCGCGATGGCAGCGGTCCTGTGACTGGTGCCATAGTTGGCGAGGAGGGCAATTACACGCAGATCAATGCCAAGTCGGTTGTCGTTGCATCAGGAGACTACCTTGATGATGATGAGATGCGCTCCCGCTATCAGCCGTTCTCCTGGGTCGCCGATAGCCGTCTGTACATGCCTGGCCTGATCAGCACGGGGGATGTGCACAAACAGACCCTGTGGGTTGGTGGAGCAATGCAGGAGTCCGAGCCACACTGTGCGACCATCCACCTTGAGTCGGGAGCTCAGAGTTACAACTTCCTGCACGTGAATGCAAACGGTGAGCGCTTCATGAACGAGGATGTCAACACGCAATCCAAATCCTGTGTCAAGTCCTACCAGCCTGAAGGCAAGGCCTTTACCATCTACGATGCAAACTCCCTGCAGAAACTCGCCAAAGCCTGTGAGGACGGCTACGCTGGCGGTATATCCTCCGGGCAGCAGTATCGTCGCTATGGTACACCCTTTGATATGGATGTGGAGCTCAAGTTGCGCCAGGCCAAGATCGATCAAGGTCTGCTCTTTGAGGCGGATTCACTTGACGAACTGGCTCAGATGGCAGGCATCCCGGCCGATAGCCTCAAGAAGACCGTGGATCGCTACAACGAGCTTGCTGCTGCAGGCAACGATGAGGATTATGGCAAGCGCCCCGAGATCCTCTGGCCGGTCGATACACCGCCTTTCTTTGCCGGGCAGCTCATCTCGACACTGCTCGCGGCTTCTGGCGGTCTGCGCCAAGATACCGATTGTCGTGTTCTTGACGAGGAGAACCAGCCAATCGACGGCCTGTATGTGTGTGGGGCAGCCGGTGGCGAGTATTTCTCCAACGATTATCCGACGATCAACCCAGGCACCAACCATGGTCGCTGCCTGACCTTCGGTCGCATTGCTGGCATCAATGCTGCAGGCGGCAATGCTGAGGCAGAGATCGCCGATCTCGAGATCATCACAAAGCAGATGCCAACGACGGCTCGTATCAACACGCTCACCCCGAGCTTCTAACTCTTTTCAGCTCGAACAGAGCGCAACAGCAAAGGCTGCCCCTCATCAGCGGGTGGCCTTTGTTGTTGTGGGTCAAATGCTACTCAATACATCACATTTCGTATCGAATACGTTACAATAACCGATACATTATATTGGGCGTTTAATGGGGAGGATGGGCAATTATGCTATCCAGGAGTCACCGGGTGGAAAGCAACTACGAGAACAACCGCAAAAACAACCGCAAGAACAACCGTGTGAACAGTTTATCCCGATGTCGGGATAAAACAGAAACATGATCGCTCTGCGGCGGTCGCTCTGAGGGTCGCTTTGTAGCGACAGAAGGGGTCTTGTGGCATTCGCACAATTCCGCAGAATGCTTTATAATGTTCCTATCGCTTCGCGGAAGCGATGCTTTCGTCGATGAAATCACCGCACACGTGACATAAAACGAAGAATGCTGAAGCAGTCAGAAATCTGATTGAGAATAGAGAAAAGAACAACAACAGTATGAATAACGAATTTGCACCACTTGGCCTGTCCTCTAAAGCGCTTGCAGCTGTTACGCGCCTGGGGTATGCCAATCCCACGCCTGTCCAGGAGCAGGCAATTCCTCTGGTACTTGCAGGGCGTGACATGATTGCCGCCGCAAAGACCGGCACGGGCAAAACAGCTGCGTTTGCCTTGCCCTGCATGGACAACATGCTTAAGCCCGGACAGACGAACCGAATGCCCGGAGCCCCAACGCTCCTGGTGCTTACCCCTACGCGTGAGTTGGCACAGCAGATTGGTGCGGTATGCAGCACCATTGCAGCTGTCACAAGGCAGAAAATCGTGACCTTGGTGGGCGGAATGCCCTACGGTCCGCAAATCAAGAACCTCAGAGCAGGGGTAGACGTGCTCATCGCCACACCGGGACGTCTTATTGACCTCATGGATCAAAACGCCGTGTTCCTGGGCAAGGTCTCCATGGTCGTGTTAGACGAGGCAGACCGCATGCTCGATATGGGCTTTTGGCCCTCGGTCAAGAAGATCATCGCAAAGACGCCCACGATGCGGCAGACCCTGCTGTTCTCGGCAACAATCGATCGGGCGATCATGGACAGCGTCGGTTCGATCCTGCGCGACCCCGCATTTGTGGAGATTGCCCATAAGGGCGACGTTGCTGACACGGTAGAGCATTTTGTCATCCCCACCCCGCAGCTCGATAAGCCCTCGCTGCTGGCAAACGTATTGCACGCAAAGGGGAGCAGCCGCGTATTGGTGTTTACTCGCACACGGAGCCGCGCGGATTCGTGCATGAAGCGCCTGCAGAGGGCAGGCTTTGCCACTGAGAGCATCCACTCTGACCGCAGCCAGTCGCAACGCCGCAAGGCTCTGGATAATTTCAGCAGCGGGAAAACCGGCGTATTGGTGGCCACTGACGTGCTGGCTCGTGGTATCGATGTCACCGATGTAGCCTACGTGGTCAACTTTGACCTACCGACCCAGGCTGAGGATTATATCCACCGCATCGGTCGTACCGGGCGGGCAGGCGAGTCGGGCTCGGCAATCTCTTTCGTGAGTCCCGAGCAGGCTGACGTTTTGAGAGACATCGAACGGCTCATCAAGCAGAAGATACCCCACATGCAGATAGATTGCACAGACTGCACAAGCAGCCCGGTGGCCCAGGTATATACGGCCAGGAAACCCGCAAGCTACGAGCCTGCAAAGCAGACCAAGGCGGCTCGAGCAACCAGCCCCCAGAAATCTGCGAGTCAGACCAGAGCAGCCGGTGCCCGCAAGTCTGCGAATCGAACCAGAGCGGCTCGGGCAGCCAGCGCCCAGAATGCGAATCAGACAAAAGCGGTCGATTCCCAGAAGCCTACGAATCAGACCAATACAGGCGGCCTCCAGAGACCTGCGAACCAGACCAAAACAACTGGTGCATACAAATCGACGAATCAGACCAGGGCGGTTTCTGCTCAGGCTCCCGCAAACAAAGCGGCAACAACCGACAAGAGTCAGGCAGACAAGCAACGCAATCCAAAATCCCGTTGGCGCCGCAGACCGCGCAGAGTACCCGTAAGCGCCTGAGGAAGCGCCGAGTAATTGTTCCACACCCCGTCTTACGGGCTTGACTTACAATCTCCACCCCGTCACCCAGGGCTTGACCCGCAATGACGCTCTTGAAAGTGCAGGGAGATTGCGGGTCAAGCCCTGGGTGACGTTCTTAAAAGTGCGGGTAGATTGCGGATCAAGCCCTGGGTGACGGAATTAATCTCTTCGGGTCTAATTCTCCGCAGCTTGCTGCAGGGTAGTTCATTCGATGTCTGGCTCACAGCCGTACGCATAGGGCGCTTCACCAATGGCACTCAATTGTTCCTGAGCAGGAACTCCCGATAGCCGTCCGTTGCTTTTTCTGCTTTGCGCAGGGTCGCGGCACTTGGCTTTTTGAAGAAGTCGAAGTCGATTGGTCTGGTCTTGGTATTCGTCTTCTTCCACAGACCGACGATGCTTCCATCTACTACGACTGTCGGGCGGAAGATGCCGTTGCTTGAGATAGCCTTATGATGCTGCGCGGGAGACAGCACGGCGCTTCGGTCTTTGTAACTGACGAGATACTCGTCAAAGGCGGGGAGCAAATGAAGCGTGTTCTTCGGCAACACAAAACTGCTAGAATTATAAGCAAATAGATAGCTTTGCCCGCCTATAACCTCAGATGCAAGCTCGGAAGCGACAGCCTCCATCCCCCTTCTTGCCTCTGCCTGTGACAAGCCGGACCACCAGACAAAATCCTGTAAGGTGGCAGGCCCATGACTCGTGAAGTAGATGCGTGCGAGCTTTGCCAGGGACTCATCTCTTGTAAGGAGCTCTGCCTGCGGTGCCCGCTCATCAAGGAGGGCGTAGGTCTGCTTTTTGCCTTGCAGGGCACCGCTACAGACTATCCCCTCAAGCTCCGCCCACATCGTGAAGTGAACCAGACGCGATGCGTCCACAACGATGCCGCTGTGCTCAAGTTCCTGCCCCAGGGCTTCACGGGTCAGGTGCACCCCGTTTTCAAGCGCCTTCTCAATAATACGGTTGCTCTTGCAATAGAGTTCTTCGCCAATGCCCAAATGGCGCCCCCACGCCTGCGCCGAAACCTTGATTCTCCGTGCTGAGAGCGTCAGCATCCATCGGATGTTCTCGGGTGCCACAAAATGCCAGGTCGGTCGCAAGACGTGCGTCCGCAGAAAGGCACCCGCGTTAAAGGCATCCAGAACTGCCCGGTTGGCACCGTCGCTCAGGCGCTGGTCAATGCCCCACAGCGCCATGCCAAAGTCCTGCGCCTGGATAGCCCCCATCCAGGCAGCCACGTCGCGGGGAGCGCCAAGCTTCTCTCCCACAAGCCTTTGGCTTATCAGGCGGGCAGGTATCATAGCCCGTTGACGATGTTTCGGGGGCGACCACCGGCAAGGAAGGTCTGGAAGTTCTCCCAAATCGCCTCGTGGATGACCTTGAAGACCCTTTGCGTCGTACCGCCGATGTGGGGAGAGAACAAGACGCGGTATCGGCAGGCTTCGGGCAGTCGCAAGAGGGGATTGTCGAGCGTGACGGGCTCGGGTGAGAGCGTATCGAATGCGGCAGCCCCCACGCGCCCCGCGCGGAGGGCGGCAGCGAGTGCTCCTTGATCGATGAGTTCACCGCGTGCCGTATTGATGACGATAACCCCGGGCTTGACCCGCTGGAAGGCTTTCTCGCCCAGAAAGCCGACCGTTTCCGGAGCAACGGTCAGGTGAAGGCTGAGGATATCGCAGGTGGCGAGCAGCTCGTCCTTGTCCCGATAGCAAACACCCAATGCCGCCTCGTCAGCCGCTGAGGTACGGGTGCGGCTCCAGTAGTACAGCTCGCAGCTAAAAGGCTTGAGACGCAGGGCGGTCTCACGGGCGATGGCACCAAGCCCAATGAGGCCGACGCTCAGCTCGCTCAGCTCGCGGACTCCTTCAAGGATGAAGCGCTCCTTTGCCTGCGCCTGCTTTCCAGCGCGCACGAGCGCGTCGCCTTCAACCAGGCGTCGCAGGCTTGCCAACATGAGCAGGACGGCCTGCTCGGCAACGGCACCCTTGTTGACCGCCGCCTGATTGCAGACCACGATACCGCGCCGTGCTGCAGCCGCAAGGTCAAAGCCGTTGTGCCCGACCCCCTCGGATTGGATCATCCTGAGACGGGGCATACTCGCGATGAGACTCTCGGGCACGCGCGAAACCGCGTCAGCGAGAAGGAACTCCGCATCCGCCCCCTGCGCCCGCGCCTCGGCTTCTGTTGGGAAGGGTCCCACAAAGCTGAGCTCCCAGTCTTTGGGCAGCGCCGCCACATCGCAGAACTGCCGCACCCGTGCCTCTGAGGTCATAATCAAGAACTTGGTCATGGCGTTGCCCTGTCTGCTCAAATAGATTCACCCAGTCATTGTAGTACGTTCAGACCGCAGTTGGGGAACACAAGGGGGACGGTTCTTTTTGTGTCATTGAGATGATCGAGAACCCATACTGGTACGAACCTGCAGAGACGTGGATAAGATCGACCAGGTCCTCGAGCGCGTGCGCCAGACGGCAGCCTTCGTCAAGGTCGTAGCCGCCCTCAAAGAGCTCGGAGCCGCTGACCCGCAGCTCAAGGGGGAAGCCTGCACCAACAGCCGCACGCACACTCGTGAGGACCTCGCGTGCCAGCCGTATGCGGTTCTCAAAGGAGCCGCCGTACTCGTCTTCACGCTTATTGAAGTAGGGGGATATGAACTGGTTGAGCAGCCAGCTGTGCCCTGCGTGCACCATCACCATCTCAAAGCCCGCCCGTTTCGCCAACCCTGCCGCCTCGCCATAGGCCTCGATGATAACGGCTATCTGTGCCGTGGTGAGCGCTTTGACGGGTAGCCCATCGGGGCGCATGCTGTCGCTCGGACCAAACTGCCCGAGGGTCTGTTTGCCCTTCTTGTCCACCATATACGTACCCGCGTACTGCCCTGAATGCGAGAGCTCTACGCTCGGTACGGCACCGTGTCGTTTGATGGCGTCGGCTACATAGGTGAACGCACCCAGCTGTCCGCGGTTCAACAGGCTCAGCTTCAACATCTGCGAGCCGTCAGTCTCAGGATGCACCACGAGCTCACTCACCGTGACAGCGGCAGCCCCACCACGGGCTCGCAGCTCGTAGAAGCCTTGGGTACGTGACCCGGGGCTGCCCTCGGCTGTGATGTCGGTGGCACCGAGCGGCGCACTCATCATGCGGTTCCGGAAGGTGACCTTGCCAACGGTCAGGGGTTTGCAGAGATGGGGATGCGTGCGCTCCATGTGATTCCTCCCATGCAATCTGATAGCTGCTGTTCAGCGATACCTCATGCCCCGTATGATAATAGAGTTCATGCCTGTGCCAATCTACCGCAACGTATGAAATTGTCTGCCGTCAAGCTCGGAATTGCTGTCTGTGATACAGAATGCAGCGTAGAGTGGAACAGTCAACAGACCGTTGGCTTTACCTAAATTTGTAGCTGAAAGCCGGATGGATAGCGGCGGATTATACTTCTCTCTGAACACCTTGAGGCTTTTGGACTGCACATTGTCTGCGGATTTGACTTCAATGGGCACAACGTGCATGCATGCATCCTGGATAAGGAAGTCGATTTCTGCCTTGTTGCCAGAGTTCCAATAGTAGCTTTCGACTTCGTTGACATCCAAAGATTGTTTGACGTAGTTCTCAGTCAGAGCACCACGGAACCCCGCTGCAATCTGTCCATAACCTGAAGCGTCCAAAAATACATCCGGGCGAATGCCCATTTGTGACGACAGAAGCCCAACATCCAAGAGATAGGCCTTAAAAAATGAACCATCTCCCCGAGGTTCAAAGGGCGTCTCGCCGCTGGTTACTTGATGATGCCGCGACACCAATCCTGCGTTTACCAGCCACGTGAACGGTGCTTCAAACTGATGCTGGCGAGCACCGGACTGAATGTCTGAAAGTTTGAACTTCTTGTTCAACTCGCGAGCAAGCTGTCTGGGGATACTGCTCCAGATAGCGCGTGCCCGAGAAGCGTCAAGGTCTTCGAGATACATGCCCATATCTGCAGAGTAGAGCGCTGCCAGATTGCGTTGAGTTGCACGCAACTCCGAGAAGTCGTTATTGGCCAGCCATGAATTGACAGCTGCGGGCAGGCCTCCCACCATCAAATACTCCCGGTACAGCGCCAGAGCCTCGCGGTGAGCGGGAAAAGGGCGAACTTGTCCGAAGCACTCGCGAATGCCTTGCGTCCAGACAGATTTGTCCTGCGCCCAAAGGTATTCCTCAAAATCCAGCGGAAACAGGTGTACTATCTCTACTTTGCCTACGGGAAAGGAATACTGTGTCTCCCGATGAACGATGATGCCAAAAAGGCTTCCGGTTGCAATGATGTAGGTCTCCGGGCATTTTTCCGCGAAGTGTTCCTGATGACAGGTGTGATGTGTGTACAATACTCCAGGTGCTTGATAATTATCAAAGTTGACAAGAGAAACGGCCTGTCAACTCCCTATTCACCAAAACGCCCATTCGATAAAACCAATTCCAAAGTAGACCAAGAGACCGAGTATTCAGGTTCATTGTCATACC
>JAITOC010000081.1 GCA_031290175.1 Coriobacteriales bacterium
AGCACGCTGGTCATCATGGCAAGCGAGCCGAAGGCCGTGGCCACCATGTCACTCATCACGTCGCCGTCGTAATTCTTGCACGCCCAGATAAAGCCGCCTTCAGAACGGATAACACGCGCCACAAGGTCATCGATAAGCGTAAAGAAGTAGACGATTCCTACCTCCTCGAACCGCGCCGCGTAATCCGCACGGAAAACGCGCTCGAATACATCCCGGAATCGTCGGTCATAGGTCTTGGAGATAGTATCCTTGGTGCCGAACCAGAGATCCTGACCAGTCGCAAGCGCATACTCCATACAGATGCGCGCAAAGGCCTCGATGCTGGCATCCGTGTTGTGGATGCCCTGCACGATGCCAGTATCGCCCAGCTGCCCTGCGTGTCCAAAGTCGAAGACGAGCGCACGGCTCTCCTGCCCATCGGGCGTGGTGCGAAGAAGCTCGATCTTCGAGCCTGAAGCAGCGCCCTCTATGAGCAGCTCGGTATTCTTGTAGATGTCCCCATAGGCGTGGCGGGCAAGGGTGATAGGCGCCGTCCATGAGGGGATATAGGGCTCAACCCCTTTGACGAGCACAGGAGCACGGAAGACCGTTCCGTCGAGCAGGGCGCGGAGCGTTCCATTTGGGGAGGCATACAGTTGGGAGAGGCCATACTCCTTGACGCGCTCCTCATTCGGGGTGATGGTCGCACACTTCACGCCCACCCCGAGCCGTCTGATCGCCTCGCTGGCGGTGGTCGTGACCTGGTCTTTCGTGCGCTCGCGCTCGGGCAGGCCGAGGTCATAGTATTCCGTCTTGAGATCCACGAAGGGCGTAATGAGATAGTCCTTGACCCACGCCCAGATAACCCGCGTCATCTCGTCTCCATCGAGCTCGACAAGCGCGGTCTTCATCTTGATACGGTTGCTCATTTTGTTGCTCGTACCTTTCACTTCTTTGAGCAGAGCTCAACAATCATCTCAGCGCGACGCTTGAGAACCCCTTTGCCGTTCCTGGCATCGAAATCCATGCGTGCGGCGAGGGATTCCCGCACCGCCTTTGCCGGTTTGCCACCTGCGAAACTGATGACCGCAATGAGCATATCCTGGAACTCTGGGTCACCGTGATAACACTGGATCGCCTCATCGAGCAGCGGCCAGACCTTCTGCGAGCGTTTTGCATCGATGCCGCCATACGCCGAGAGGAAGCGTACGGCCGCGAGGCGCGCTGAGCCGGACTCATCATCGTAGAGCGAACCTTCTGATCCGGTTAGCGCCTCATCGCAGGCGTCCGGCGCAAGCAGCACGACATGCGAGAGCGTTTCGAGACATTCCCATCGGGTCTGCGCCTCGGGGCGATGCAGGGCATCAACTATCTGCGGTATGTACTCGACAAGTATCTCAGGCTTGCTCTCAGAGACGACACTGATTGCCGCAGCGCTGAATTGACGCATACGGCGTACATCGGTCGAGAGATTCTCAGCGAGCACCGCGAGTATCTGTGGATCATTGATCGCCTGCTCGGCGACCGTCGTGCGGTCAGCGTTTGAATCGAAGATGATATGCTTGTCGGCTGGTTTGGGCTTCGTACTCTTTGTGGCTGCCATCATGACTCCAATGCGAATTTGCCGTGTTTGCGGATATGTGCTGCGAGACCACCGTCTGCCAGCAGTTTTGCCATCACGTCCGGTAGTGGCGCGAAAGGGATGGCAACGCTGGTCGTAAGATTTCTGACGACGCCCCCCTCAAGATCGACCTCTACCACATCACCTTCGGCAATCTGCGCCGTATCGCAGGTAACGACCGGCAAGCCGGTGTTGATGGCATTGCGATAGAAGATGCGCGCAAAGGTCTGGGCGAGAACCGCCTTCGTGTTCGAGTGGATGAGCACCAGCGGTGCCTGCTCACGTGAGGAGCCACAGCCGAAGTTGGTTCCCGCCACGAGCACGCCGCCTTCGGGCGAGACACGGGCATAATAGTCCGGGTCAAGTTCCTCCATGGCGTGCCGTGCCATCTCGTTCATGTCATTTGACTTGAACTTGTATTTTCCGCTGATGATGTAGTCGGTGTTGATGTCATCTCCGAACTTAAACGCAGGTGCTTTGATGATCACAAGTACTCCCTCGGATCGGTTATAGTGCCGGTGAGCACTGAGGCCGCAACGGTCGCCGGACTGCCCAGATAGATGAACGCATTGCTATTGCCCATACGCCCCTTGAAGTTGCGATTAGCCGTCGAGAGGACGTTCTCACCATCGCTTGGTACGCCATTGTGGGTGCCGACGCAAGGTCCACAACCCGGTGTCACAACACAGGCGCCCGCCCTGACGAAGGTGTCGATATACCCCGCGGCAATCGCATCGAGGTAGATGTCACGCGAGGCAGGGGCTACGACAAGGCGCGTATCGGGATTGATTTTCCTGCCTTTTAATATGTTAGCAGAAATAGCAAAATCTTCCAAGCGCCCATTCGTACAGGTGCCGATGACACCCTCGGCAATCGGCGTGCCCACGACCTCACTGACGGGCACGACGTTTCCGACCGCATGAGGCTTGGCTATCTGCGGCTCGAGAGCCGAGGTGTCGATCTCGACGGTCTGAGCATACACTGCGTCCTCGTCGGGGTCGACGGGCTTGTGTGCACGCACGAGCGGCACACCGTTTCTGCGCGCGCGTTCCTCGAAGAAGAGCTGCGTCTTTGCATCGGCTCGCATGAGCCCCGCCTTTGCTCCAACCTCGATAGCCATATTCGAGATAGTCATGCGTGCATCCACCGAAAGCTCCTCTATGACGGGCCCGGAGAACTCGAGTGCCTGATAGGTTGCACCATCCACACCGATGAGCCCGGCGAGATACAGGATAAGATCCTTGGAGTAAACCCCCTTGGGAAGTTCCCCCCTATAGATGATGTGCTGGGTTTCCGGCACCTTGAACCAAAGTTTGCCGGAGACCATGGCAGCCGCGCCGTCTGTGGAGCCCACGCCCGTGGAGAAGACGTTGAGCGCCCCATAGGTGCAGGTATGCGAGTCGCAGCCAACAACGAGATCCCCACTGACTATCTTGCCGCTCTCCGGAAGAAGCTGGTGGCAGACGCCGCAACCCCAATCGTAGACCGTGATGCCGGTCTGTTTGCCAAAGGCGCGTATCTTAGCGTGTATCGCGCTGACGCCCTCTATAGGCGAGGGGCAGGAATGATCCATGACCATGGCGACCTTCTCGGAGTCAAAGACCGTGTCGGCACCCATCGAGGATATCGCATCAATCGCAAGTGCCGAGGTGCCATCCTGGCTCATGGCAAAGTCGATGTCGGCAACGACGATGTCTCCTGCTTGGGCGTCAATGCCACTGTGAGCTGAGAGGATCTTCTCGGCGATTGTTTTTCCTGACAGCTGGATCGACCTCCTGTACATCGTTGGTGTTATCTGCGTGCCGGGGAGTGCCGATTAAGTGCTCCCCGTCTCGTCACCCAGGGCTTGCCCCGCAATCTACCTGCATTTTTAAGAGCGAGATTGCGGGTCAAGTCCGCAATGACGGAATTAATCGGTACTTCCCTAGTGTCGCAAAAAGCGTAAACGTAGCGAGCACTATTATAACCCTGCTGGTCAAGTTATGTTCAGTGGGAAAAGGATAAATCGCCGAGACGAGCAAAAAGTTCGTCTTTGTGCGCAAGAAAGCTCCAGGGGTCAAAGCTGTTGTCGAGCGTCTCGGGAGTCAATGCTGCCGCCTCGGGGTCTGTCTCAATGCGCTGCCGGAAGCTTAGGCCTGCGCGCGCCTGCTGCACATCCTCCCAGACAAGCATGGCGTTGCGCTGCACGATAGCATAGGCCTCCTCGCGGGTGATGCCGGTGTCAACGAGCGCAAGCAGAACCTTGCTCGAATAGATGAGTCCACGAAGCCGTTCGAGGTTGGCGCGGCAGTTCTCCGGGTAAACGACCAGGCCATCGAGTATCCACTGGGTCTTTGCGAGCATATAGTCCAGCGCGATGAAGCTGTCGACCAGAGCAACCCGCTCCGCTCCAGAATGCGATATGTCACGCTCGTGCCATAAGGCGACGTTGTCAAAGGAGACCTGCGCATTCGCCTTGACAACACGCGCCAGCCCGCAGACCCGCTCACTCGTTATGGGGTTGCGTTTGTGCGGCATGGCGGACGAACCCTTCTGTCCCTTGGCAAAAGGTTCCTCAGCCTCCAGCGTATCGCTTTTTTGCAGCGAGCGCACCTCGGTTGCCATCTGCTCAAGGGTGGCGGCACACACTGCAAGAGCAGCTGCCACCTGAGCATGCCGGTCGCGTGCTACGACCTGTGTGGAGAGGGGGTCGGGGATAAGCCCGAGCTTCTCGCATACGGAGCGCTCGACAAAGGGGTCGATGCTCGAATAGCTGCCGACCGCGCCGGAGATCGCCCCCGTGGCAATGGCTGCACGCGCTTGCAGGAGTCGCTCCTCCGCACGCTTCAGCGCCCATGCCCACGAGCCGAACTTCATACCAAAGACCATGGGTTCTGCATGGATACCATGTGTGCGGCCTACACAGAGCACATCCTTGAACTCGAAGGCTCGTCGTTTGGTGATAGCGCCAAGCGTACGCACTTCGGAGATGATGAGATCGAGCGCCTGGGTTATCTGATAGCAAAGCGCGGTATCGCCGAGGTCGGATGAGGTCATGCCGTAGTGCACCCAGCGCGAGGGCTTGGGAGCGCCCTCTGGCACATCCGCATCGATATTCTCGGCAAGGTTCGTGAGGAACGCTATGACATCATGGTTGGTCACGGCCTCGAGCTCGTCTATGCGCGCTACCGTGCATGCAGCATGCGCTCGTATCCAGGCAGCTTCCTCGGCAGTGATGCCGCTTGTTCCCAGCTGCGCCTGTGCCTCACAGGCAAGAACCTCAATCTCCTGCCAGATGGCAAACTTGTTCTGGAGACTAAAAACTGCACCCATCTGTTTGCGCGTATACCGTTCAATCATGGGACTTCCCTAACTCCTGAGACCATATTCTAAGACGAATCTCTTGCAATTGTACCAAATCGTCAAGGGGTGACGATTGCGTCTAGCGGAAGATCGTGTTCTTCGACCGGCAGCGTGGCCACCAGCTGTTCTTTGAAACCAGCACCAAGGAGCAGGGTGCTGCGCGGTACGCTCCTGAGATAGCGGTCATAGAAGCCCTTGCCAAAACCGAGGCGATAGCCCCGTGTGTCATAGGCAATCGCGGGTACGACGATGACTGACAGATCCTGAGGCTTGACGCGGGTAAGGCCGTGCAAGTCCTGGCCCTCCTGAGCACCGAGAGGTTGCGTATCGTCCCAATGCTGTACAGCTCCCCTGCCTTCCGGGGCAGTGGCCGCCGAGAATACCATTTCATGATCCGAGAGCACGACGGGATAGGCAAAGCGATAGCCTTTTGCGCCAAGCTGGATGACGAGCATGGTGAGGTTGACCTCGGATCCCCGCGCAGCATAGATACCGATGTAGCCATTGCCGGGGCTCACCGCCTCTATCTCTGTGCACAACTTCTCAATGATCCTGTCGGTCGCTTCGCTTCGCTCAACTGACTCTATGCTCCTGCGTGTGGCAAGAATACGCGTACGCAGCTTCTCCTTCTCCTCGCCGTTATCCATGACAAAGGGCATGACCAGCAACAAGGGAGTGGCAAGCAGAAAAGCGGTGCCCAGATCCGCGAATCCCGGACGTTCAGGCAGGAACCAGATCAGGAACATGACGAGCAGCAAGGGCACAAAGACGACAAAAGCCCGCATGGGTCGGGCTAGAAGCAGAATCAAGAACACGAGAAGCAAGAGGACAAGCGGCAGCGAAGAGCCAGACCCGGGTGCAGCCAAACTGAATGTGAGTAATCCCTGGAAGGGATCGATCGCCCCGGTCACCGAGGTGCCGCTGACTCCAACGGGTGCGCCACCGCCCCCCCAGCCCAACACGGGAAACAGCAGCAACACGACTGCCAGCGTGAGAACCAGCATGCACGAGCTTCCGATGAGGATACGACGACGTGAGTCCTTGCAAGCCAACAGGAGCATAAGGAGCGCAGCGAGCGCAACGAGGGTGAATGCAAGGTCGAGCAAAATGAGCACAGCGAGCAGGGTCAGAACGGTGCAGAATAGACGAGGGCTCCGTATGCCATTCCCATGATTCAGGGCTGCGTCGTGAAGCTTCAATGCCAGCACCAACAGCACTGCGCAGGCCAGACCGGCTATCGTTGGCTTCATGGCTACTTGCACATAAAGAATGTCGAGCATCAGAGTTCCTGCAATCAAGACGAGCAGCCACGAGGGTGCCCCCCTCACCCAAAGCCAGGGGAGTGCATAGGAGCAGAGGGCAGCGGCAAGCACAAGGGGGATGGCCGCTAAGACATAAGGGCTGACTCCGATGCCCAGAGAGGCGCAGACCGTAGCGACCAAGGTACCATAGGGAGGCAGACCCTCGTAGGCTGCCTGGTCGATGAGGGCAAGGATCGCCCATGCAGCCATAATCAAGATGAAGGCGATCGCCCAGACCAAAAGCGCCCCACGCCTGCTCCGCCCTTTGAGCTGTAGCTGGGACGGAAACTTCAGCGGCTTCATATTGCTATAACCCCCTCAATGACGATGGTGCAAAATGCGCCAAGGAATGCACATACCGGCAGGGTTATGACCCACGTGAGGACGATATCCTTGGCGATCTTCCACTTTACGGCTTTAAGACGACGTGCGCTACCCACGCCCATAACCGAGGTCGTGATGACATGCGTCGTGGAAATGGGCGCATGCAGAAGAGTCATGACTTGGATGACGATAGCAGACGAAGTCTGCGCTGCGAAGCCGCCCGCTGGCTCAAGCTTGGTCACTCCCCCGCCCATAGTCTTCATGATCTTCCAACCACCAACCGAGGTGCCCGCTGCGATAGTGGCACCGCACGCAAGCTTGACCCAGAGAGGTATACCGGCACCTGCATCCAGAACCCCGCTTGTCACCAGTGCAAGCGTAATGATACCCATGGTCTTTTGGGCGTCGTTGGTTCCGTGCGTGAAGGCGACTGCCGCCGCTGAGAATATCTGCAATTTGGAGAAGACCTTATTCGTGCGAGCGCGTGGTCGAGAAGCAAGGACGACAAAGATGAGCTTCATGATGCCAAAGCCAAGCAAAAACCCGATGATGGGCGAGGTGAACAGGGGGATGATCACCTTTTCAAGCACACCCGACCAGACGATATCCTCAATACCTGCCGTGTAGACGATGGACGCGCCAACGAGGCTTCCGATGAGTGCATGAGAAGACGAGCTGGGGATAGCCCGCCACCAGGTGAAGAGATTCCAAATGATGGCACCGAGAAGTGCGGCCAAAATGACATATTCTTCAAGATTGGCCGACTCAGAAACGAGCCCTGTGCTGATAGTCTTGGCAACGCCCTCGAATACCAGCGCACCAAGGAAGTTCATCGAGGCGGCAAGGGCGATAGCCGCGCCAACCGAGAGCGCACGCGTATAAACCGAGGTTGCGATAGCATTTGCTGTATCGTGAAACCCATTTATGAACTCGAAAATCAGCGCGAAAAAGATGACGCTTATCAGAATGATCGTCATATTGCACTACCTTGCTCGTATGATAGTGTCTTGCTATGGATAGCCGGTTCGTCCTCCTTGTACCGACGAATGTTCATGCGCCGCCTATGATACACCATGCTCCTGCAAAAAGGCTACGAAATCAGAGGGCAGAAGCGGCTTGCTAAAGTAATATCCCTGGAAGTAGTGACAGCCAAGCTTGGAGAGTTTATCGACCTGCTCTCGCGTCTCGACACCCTCGATGATGACCTTGAGCCCAAGCTGCTCGGCAAGCAGCACAATGGAGCGCACAATCTCCTGTTGCTGCACGTCGGTGGTAATCTCGCTGACGAGTGATGTGTCTATCTTGACAACGCTCACCCCATAATCGCTGATGTAAGTCAGCGAGCTGTAGCCCATACCCATATCGTCGATGGAAAGCGCCACTCCCGTTGCCTTCAACCGACAGAACAGCTCCTTCATCGCGTCGCCGGAATGCACGGCGATGTGCTCAGTTATCTCAAGCTCGATCTCGTTTTCCATCAGCTTAAACTCCTTCATCAGCTTCTCGACAAAATCCGGAAACTCGGGATCCTCAAGCAGGTGCTTCGGATTGAGGTTTATCGAGAGTGTGAAGCCGGTGATATCCGACCCGACCCAACAGGCGTATTCACGCATGGCCGTTCTGGTAATCCAGCGTCCGAGCTCCACGGAGAGCCCGGCCTCATCCGTCATCTCCACGAGCACAACCGGCGAGATGGGCCCATAATCAGGATGCGTCCAGCGCAGAAGTGCCTCCGCCCCCACAACGTGCCCCTGTAGGTCGGTTTTTGGCTGGTAGACAAGATGGAAAGGAACCCTGTTGCCGCCTAGGTACTCGTTAAGTTCGTTCACGAATTGGCGCGCCGATGAGCCGATGGAATCGTTGCGCAACATGAGCGTCGTGCTCTCGTTCTCTGCTGCCTCAAATGCAGCATCCCTGAGCTCTTCAAAACGCTTGGTGCGCATCCGCTCATCATAACGCCTATACATAAGCACGAAGGGAACATAGAGGGTCACCGAAAGCGCAAGACAAACGAACTGTAGAACCGACCCCGCAATCGAGCCCGTAGTAAGATAACCGGAGAAAAAGATCGGGGTCGTCCATTCGACCGTACTCGTTATCGGCGGCACAAGACCTGATGAGAAGGCAAGGCAACAGACCGATGTGCCCAGCAACGGAGCGAGAAGGAAGGGCAGCAGGAAGAAGGGGTTGAAGACGATAGGAACCCCGTAGAGCATGATCTCGTTGATGTTGAAGAGCGCCGGAAAGAAGGATATCCTCGCAAAACGCTTCCCCGTACCACGGGAGCCCACGAGAAAAAGGGCGATGACCAGACCCATCGTAGAACCAGCACCCCCAAGGGAGATAAATATCAGATAGAACTCCTTGTTGGCAAACAGCATCCCCTCTCCAGCAACCGTGTTGATTGCCGGAAAAACATCGATCACCATATGGGAGCCATGCGCACCAAAGAACCAGAGGAACTGCATCAGAGTTACGGTCAGAAGCGAGGAGGAGTACCTGTCGTTGACGAGGTTATCATTGATGAAAGCAGTGAATTGTGCAGAGATCACGTCCTGGGGAAAGAGAAAGTCGAAGATCGTCCGCAGGAGCGCGAAACAGAACAGCGTGACAAGCACGGGAACTATCGAACGATATGCGGAGTTCATGAGGACGTTTGCAGTCTGACGCCCCTTGCTGCGTTTGCGCAGCTCAGTCCACAGTCTGGTGAACAGAAAGAACAGTTTGACGGAGAGGATGGAGACGATGATCGCGTAGAACATGCCGCTGCCGCCCGGGTGAGGAAAGACGAGTTCGTCGCCATCCCATACGAAAAGGATGACATAGGAGCCAAAGGCGGTGAACATGGGGATGAAGGGGTTGATCGTACCCCTCCACACATTACTTTCCTCCGTGATGAGCATGTAACTGACAGAGAACAGGGCTCCGAGACCGATGATCTCAAGCGTCCCCGCATTGATTAGCTGTGTTATGCTATGCCATCTGCCTGCGAAAATATCATCGAGGAAGACGTGAAACGAATTAATGGGAAGATTGATAAGGGCAACGCAAAAAGCCCCGACGAGCACCAGGGGGATAAGATTGATAAGCCCATTATTGATGGCGCGAGTTATCCGGTTGTTGGTGAGGATTGCAGCCAACCTCCCGATAGCATCTGTCATAGCCTGCCCCCCTTGCCTTGTTTAACCTATTCAGACCTGCAGCAACTCGTTCATAAATAATAATACACCGGATAAAAGGAGTAAACAGGCAAAACCGTAACGAAGCTGTATATCGGAAAGCCGCGTGGCAAGCCAGGCTCCCAAGCGTGCGCCCGGCACGGTTCCCAAGATGAGCGCCAGACCCTGAAGAATCCAGACGTTTCCTAAAACGAGGTTGACGACGGTCGTGGGCAGAGCAATGAGACTGATTGCAACGAGCGAAGTAGGAGTCGCGTGCTTCATAGCAAAGCCAAAGAGGCGCGAGAGCACAGGCACGATAAGAAAGCCACCCCCTACGCCGAGAAACCCCGCCGCCACACCAGCAACGCCACCGAGCAGGATGTAGTGGAAAAGACGCTTGCCCTTGGCGGTATTACGCTCGGCATAGATGCCAGTTACGGGTTGCCTAGAAGCGCCTTCCCTTTGTTCAGCGGAGCCAGCTCGTCGTTTGCCCAGCATATTGAGGGCGGAGTAAATGATGACCACCACAACCCCGCAGATAGTGATGAACGGTGGAGCATGCTGCCCGAGCAGGACACCGAATGGCGCGCAGACAAGCCCACCAAAACCGATGACGCTACCAACCTTGAGAACCGGTGTACGTCTGCGAATATGCGTAAACGCGCCCGAAATCGAGGTGGGAACCATGGTGAACAGGGAGGTCGCCGTACAAGAGACGACCGGAAGGCCAAGCCCAAGCCGAAGCAAGGGGATTATCATCGTACCGCCGCCGATACCGAACATGCCCGAGAGCGCACCAACACCCACGCCACAAAGGACGAGCACCAGAAACGGCACTATGTCAGCTAGCTCCATGCAACCAGTATAACGATGCTTCTCTTACCCGAGGGCTGAGAAGGAGAGCATGAGGCCGCCTGTCGTGTTGTTACCGTCGTCCTCAAAGCCGTACTCGCCAAAGGTGAACTCGGTAATGAAGGGCGTGCCGCCCGCCGCCGCAACGATAGTATCAGCAAGCTCCCCGACACGGTCTCCGATGCCGGCAAGACGTCCGCCGCAGTGTACAAGGTGTAGGAGCGCCGGAGCGCCGCCCGCCTTAACCTTGAGGGCAGT
>JAITOC010000113.1 GCA_031290175.1 Coriobacteriales bacterium
TGGGGCGTGACGCGCTCGATAGCCGCAGTAGTTGAGCAGTATAACGACGAGAACGGCATCATGTGGCCAGTCTCGATTGCTCCCGCAGAGGTTGCGGTGCTCCCGCTCATCGTCGGCGATGAGAAGGTGGAGCCTGTCGCACAGCGGATAGCGGATGAGTTGCTCGCCGCAGGTATCGAGGTCGTGCTCGATGACCGTGATGAGCGTGCGGGCGTGAAGTTCAACGATGCCGACCTCATCGGTTGGTCGTATCAGGTCATCGTAGGGAAGCGCGGCATCGAGGCGGGCGAGGCAGAGCTCAAGGATCGCCACACCGGCGAGAAGCAGTCGGTTGCGCTCGACCAGCTTGTGCCCCTCGTGACCGCCGCTGTTAAGACCGCCCGTGCCCAGTATCGCTGACAATAGCCCGGACAGTGCTGGTGGTGTGGATAGCATGGGCAAAGTGTTGACCGGCGACCGTGCTGCTCGCGTACGTTACGAATGCCCAGAGCTGCCCTGGCTCTGTGCCTTCACGACGCAGGCTCCCAAAGACTATAAGGCAGACACAGAAGCAGGGGAGTATGCCCGCTGCGAGCTCGCAGAGCAGCTGGCGCCGCTTGCCCTCACGTGGCTCGCATTGGAACACGGAGCCATGGTGCAAAACATCCCCGAGGAAACCACAGGCGCACTGGTTGCCGGTGACGCAGCTCTTATTACCGCACCCGGGTACGCCGCCGCCCTCACTACCGCTGATTGCATACCTATCATACTCGCAAGCGGACAGCCCGAGCCGATTGCCGCTGTCATCCATGCAGGTTGGCGGGGCCTGGCAGCAGGCATCATCGAGGGAACCGTTGAGCGCCTGTGCCATGCAGGCGAGATCCCCCCTGAGAGCATTCACGCCTGGATTGGGCCTGCTATAGCTCGTGAGGATTACGAGGTGGGAGACGAGACGCGCATAGCCCTACTAGAGCGCCCCGCCGTTGGCGAGCGACACTTCACGCAAGCGCGTCCCGGACACTGGCTTGCCGATCTACCCGCAATGGCAGAGTCCGTCCTCGCTGCTCAGGGAATCAGCCCCGAGAACATCCTACGCTTCGAGGGCTCAACCTTCACCGAGAGGCATCTCCACTCCGCGCGCCGCGATGGCGCAATATCGGGACGCATGGCAACCGTCGTTGGTATCAAGCCCGCTTAAACTCAGGATTGCCACACTGCTTGTGGGCACTGTTCCGCTGCTGTATCCGCTTGTCTGGCTGCAAGTGCTTGGAGCCCATACGATGCAGTGATGCGGATGCTGAGTTTTGCGCAGATTGTGTCGTCGATTGCTCGGACGCTTTGCTCTGACGCACAACAAGCGCATCACTGAGCGCAAAACCCCTGTCCGCTGGCGGTCTTTGGGTTGCACAGTATGCCTTGTGCAGGCTCACACGCGCTATACTCTGCAAACATGTTTTGCCCATGACGATGACGCATCCGGAGAAAGACATGCCCTACCTCGATAACGCAGCAACCACCAGACCCTATCCCTCGGTTATAGCACGCATCACCAAAGTGCTGCGGGAAGACTTTGGCAACGCTTCTGCTCCCTATGGCCTCGGTCACCGGGCGAAGGCAATTCTTGAGGAGAGTCGCGCTACGATAGCCCAAAGCCTGAACGCCCAGCCTGAAGAAGTCTTCTTCACCTCTGGTGGAACCGAGGCAAACAATCTTGCCATCCGCGGCGCTTTCCTGGCAGCGCTTCCCCAGCGGGATGCCGTTGTGGTCACTGCGCTCGAACACCCTTCGGCAACCAAATCCATACGCGACATCCGGCGCCAGGGCTACGCAGTGAGTTACGTAGACGCTCCCCACGGCGCGCTTGACCTGGATGCCCTCAGCGAGGCGCTTAACCCAAGCTGCGCCCTTATCTCGGTAATGCAGGTGCAAAACGTCTTTGGCTATCGTTTTCCCGTGGATAAGACCGTGCGCCTACGGGATAAATACGCCCCTGATGCCCTGGTGCACTCAGATGCTGTTCAGGCCTACGGCAAACTCGACCTGAATCCCGGAGGCAGCGGCATCGACCTGATGAGCATCAGTGCCCATAAGGTGGGCGGCCCAAAGGGTGTTGGTGCCCTTTATGTGCGCAAGGGCACAAAGATGTTCACGACCTCCTTTGGCGGTGGGCAGGAATACGGTTTGCGCTCCGGCACGGAGGCGATACCGCTGATTGCCGGTTTTGCCGAGGCAGCGCGTGTCACATTTGCGCAGCGCGAGAAGGCCATGCGGCTCTGCGCGGATCTTAAGGGTTATCTGGAGGCCAGCCTGCGCGCGACCTTTGAGGATGTCGTGGTCAATTCACGACCCGACGGCATCCCTTCCATCGTCCACTTCTCTCTGCCGGGCGTCAATAATGAGAAGGCCGTGAAGGCACTGAGCGGTTTGGGTATCTACGTGGGCATCTCCGCCGCCTGTGACGCGAACCACATAAAACGGGGTGAACCTGTGAGAAAGAAACATCCTACGGTAGCGCGTCTCGCCGGCGTGTCCGCAACACTGGAGCGCAACTCCTTTCGCGTCAGCTTCTCAAAGGAGAACCGACGTAAAGATATCGACGCTTTGATTAAAGCGCTCATACCGATGCGGGATGGTGACCCTGGCGACCGATGAGGTAGACCCCTGAACGTTGTGGCGGAGGCGGAGGGATTCGACAATCGCTCGCTTCGCTCACGCTTGTAGACCTCACTCACTCCGTTCGTTCGGACGTTTTTGCTAAAACGTGCCGCCGGCACGTTTCTTGACGCAAAAACCCCTCACGGGTTCGAATCCCCTGAGAGACCCCTGAGCGTTGTGGCGGAGGCGGAGGGATTCGAACCCCCGTGGGGTTGCCCCCAAACGGTTTTCAAGACCGCCGCGTTATGACCGCTTCGCTACGCCTCCGTGTGCTGGAGCATTATAGCATTGCCCCGCGACAATGCGTAATCTTGTCGTCTACCTGTGTATCCACAGTTGCAATACAGTTTCTGTTCAGAGGGTCAGTGGGCTTGCAAGGAAGCTCCGCACCCGATGCTCAGTGCTACGCATTCAGCGCGAGAACCCCGGATAGCTATGAGGGTTCAAGCTCTTATCCGGTCGGCTTGCGCTAACGAATGCACAGCACTGAGCATCTGCCCCACGATTCCTTGCCAGCCCACTGACCCTCTGAACAGAAACGCAATACAAGCCTCTCGGAGGCACGTGCCGCACTATGAAGATTATTTGTTTCCAGCCTTGAGCTCAGCGAGATGTCGATCCTTGAGCTTTTTGTCAGGGCGTTCACAGGCTTTGAGCCATGCGGCAATCCTCTCGACCTCCTCAGGAGCCAGAACGCCCCGAGGAGCGTTTTTCATTATCTGCTTGAGATAGAAGCGCAGTTCTGGGCGCTTGAGGACATAGGTATCGGGCTTCGTATTGGTGATTTTCTTCAGTTCGCAATGTTTACTGAACACGATGAGTGAGTGGTAGTTTGCCTGGGGGAACGCATCGAGTTTTTCACGCAAGGCTTTGACGTGTCCGATGTTTTGGAGGATGGGGCTGTAAAACCGGTTCTTCATGCTGTTAGGCAGAAACTGCGTCCAGTACCTATTTGTACTGTTGCCAAATATCCAGCCACTGTAGTTCTTGGATTCAAAGACAAAAACACCTTTTTCGCTGATTGCGATAAGGTCAATCTCAGTGAGTCTCCCGTTCGATTTTGAGATGTAGACATTGCGGAAAACACGATTTTTGGGAAAAAGTTGGCAAAGCACGTTATAGGTGTATTGCTCACCGCTCGAGCCCTTGTCGTTGAACTCATCCGGGTCAACGAGATGATCTACTACATCGATAATCCCGTCAAAAAAGCTATCACATTCAATTCTGATTCGATCAAAAAAACCGGGCTTTTTCATGGTATCACGTCCCTTTTTCGCTGCGTTCGATGCGTCAAGCTTAGCTGACAATCGCTGCAAACGACAGAGCCGTTTATCGAGGTGAACGGCATATTCTGAGGATAATTCGTGGTAGACGTCGGGGTGGCAGAGATGGGCGGTTTATCGGGATGAGTGGCACAGAGAAACAGTTGATGGATATTCCGGCACTTTCTAGCGCCCTTTATTCCTGAAATCTATCGTTTGGGAGAAGGGTCCCTGCGATTTCTCTCTGTGTATCTCTTTGGCGGTGACCGCAGGGTGGTGATAGCGTTCGCGGAAGCGTGAGACAGTTCCATACTCGATGGCTCTATTCGGACACCAGTGCAAGCACGCCAAGCAAAGGGCACAGTTGTGCTGCCAGTATGGTTTATCCGATACGAGCCCGATGTTGTTCATGGGGCAGAGCTCGGCGCACTGCCCACAGCTCGTACAGTGCCTGTTTGTGACAAACCGTTCATCGCAATGCGACAGACTGTGGCGCTTTCGGTCATAGCCAAAATGGTAGAGCGGATTCATGCGGGGTATCTTTGTCGGGCGCCGGGCAAGAATTGCGCCGACGACTTCGGCCAGCTTCCGGTCTCCTGCCTGCGTTTGAACCTTGCTCCTGGGGCGGGTCGTATACACAAGCTCTGTATGCAGGATGTAGTAACTTGAATAATAGGTTATGGTGTGCGCGGAGGAGAGTCCCTTTTTCTTGCAGTTCAATAGCTGCTCAAGATCCGCGTTTGTCGAGTTTCCGCCCGACCCTCCGCAGGTCACCACTGAAAAGATGTGCGCATCGTGTACAGCGGACAGGTTAAGCTGTTCGATGAAATGCTCGAAGGGGCTCGGGATTCCGCCAAAATAAACCGGGAAGACAAAGCCCACGGCCTCATATCCCTCATCGAGCCTGAATGACTCACCGCGCCATGCCGCAACCGACACAAGCTCGCAGCTCTCGCCATTCGCCCAGAAGTGCTCCGAGATCTCCCTTGCCACATGCAGGCTATTGCCCGTGGCGCTCCAGAAAAAGATGATGTTCTTGCGCATGACCTACCTGGCTAATCGACATGATCCCCTATGCCACTCTGTAGTGTGGCTACCAGTTTATCAGATACAATAGTGGTATGAATACTGCTTCACAGAACAAGGGAGAAGGCTTGCCAGCGCGTGACGCCACCACCCGAGAAGCCAGCGACCTCGCCTTTATGCGCCTTGCACTCGAAGAGGCTCGCAAGGCGGGCGAGCTCGGTGAGGTGCCAATCGGCGGGGTTGTCGTACACGAGGGGGTGGTCATCGCGTGTGGTCATAACCGTCGCGAGCTCGATGCGGATCCCTCTGCTCACGCGGAGTTCACCGCCCTGCTCGAGGCATCCCGCGTGCTTGGGCACTGGCGACTTACGGGCTGTACGGTCTATGTGACGCTGGAGCCTTGTCTGATGTGTGCGGGGCTCATGCATCAGTCCCGCATCGACCGCTGTGTCTTTGGCGCGACGGATCCCAAGGCAGGAGCGCTTGGCACCTTGTATGCGGTGCACGAAGACGCCCGCCTCAATCACCGTTTCGAGGTTACAAGCGGAGTCTGTGAGCAAGAGAGCGCAGCCTTGCTCCAGGATTTTTTCAAGGGTCTGCGTGCGGATAAAGACACGCGAAACCAGGGCGAGTCTAACGGGGATAAGGCCACGCAAAATACAGACCCAGGCAGCGGTGCCGAGGAGGCTGTGTGACATGACACAGGCTGCACCCAGGGTCGTCCTGACTGAGTCCGCTCCCGCCAAACTCAATCTCCTTCTTGCTGTCGAGCCGGAGATCGTCGGGGGAAAGCATAGGTTGACCTCGGTATTCACCACTATCTCTCTGACAGACACACTCACCGTCGTGTATGACAAAAACGAGCCGCGTGCCGCAGCAATCGATCTGCGCTGTGAGCCTGGTCTGGAGCCGGTTGCGTTGCCCATGGAGGATAACATCGTCTACAGGGCGCTACGCGCCTTTGAGCGAGCAAAAGGCTCTCTGCTTCAGGGGAGCTTTGCCGTGCGCCTCGACAAGCGCATCCCTGCCGAGGGAGGGCTTGGCGGTGGCTCGACCGATGCCGCCGCAATGCTCCGGGTGCTCACGGCACTTTTCGGTTGCGAAGCAGAGGTACTCCAGCAGATAGCGCGCTCGCTTGGTGCTGACGTGAACTTCTTCCTTCAGAGCGGCTGTGCCCTCATGGGGGGAGACGGCAGTGAGTTTATCCGCTCGTTAGCGCTTCCGGAGCTCCAGCTGGTGCTCGTGAAGCCAGAAGGTGGCGTGTCGACAGCCGCAGCCTATGCCGCTTTTGATGCTGACCCGCAACCCGCGCCAGCCGTAGCTCCGCTCGAAGCTCTACTCCAAGCCAGCGCAGCCGCGCCTGTAGAGCCCAACACAATCGCGCAGATTGCAGAGCTGTTTACCAACAACCTCTATCCCGCCGCATGCGCCCTCAAGCCCGAGCTGGCAGATCTTGCTGCCAACCTGCAGGAGCAGCCTGGGGTGCTGAAGGCTCTGCTCGCCGGCAGCGGCAGTGTGGTCTTTGGGGTCTGTGCAGATGCCGCAACAGCCGCTCGTGTGGCGCAGAGCTTCACTGCGCAAGGATATTGGGCAAAGGCAGCCATATCAGGGTATAATGGGCATATGACTGTATAGAAGGGATACCACGTGGCAATCTCCACCGCTGACTTCAAGAATGGCAAAGCTATTATCATTGATGGCAAGCCGTATACCATCATCGAGTTTCAGCACGTCAAGCCGGGCAAGGGTGGGGCTTTCGTGCGCACGAAGGTTCGCGACATCCGCACGGGGCGTGTCAACGACCTCACCTTCCGTTCAGGTGAGAAGTTCGATGAGATCCGTCTCGAAGAGAAGGAGATGCAGTTCCTTTATTCCGACGGCGATGGCTTCAATTTCATGGACATGACCAGCTACGAGCAGATACCGGTGCCCACAGATGCCGTAGGCGACGCTGCCAAGTGGCTCAAGGAGAACGATATCGCAAGTCTGCAATACGCAGGCGATGAGCTTATTGGAGTCGAACCGCCGATGTTCGTCGAACTGGAGGTAACCGAGACGGAGCCCGGCTTCAAGGGTGACACCGTCCAGGGTGGCACAAAGCAGGCGACCCTTGAGACGGGCGCCGTGGTCAATGTCCCCATGTTTGTCAATAACGGCGACGTGCTCAAGATAGACACGCGTGACGGGCGTTATATCACGCGTGTGTAAACAGCGGCGCGGTACCAGTTATCGGCACGGTACCAGTTCGGCAAAGGCTTAATCGACACTGCAGCCATAAGGTATAATCATCGTTTACGGATTTGTGGCTCATGGTTCCGATGGGCAACAATCGCTTTATACCGCTCCACTGCTTTCTTGAAAACTAGGGAGGTGCTATGAGAACCCTTCATATCATGGATACGACCATCCGCGACGCCCACCAATCTCTTTGGGCAACGCGCATGCAGATAGGCGACATGCTCCCCATTCTGCCCAAGATGGATAAAGTCGGGTATTGGGCCATAGAGGCGTGGGGCGGCGCCACATTCGATACCTGTTTGAGATTCCTCGACGAGAACCCCTGGGAGCGCCTGCGCGCTGTCAAGCGGCATTGTCCCAATACGCCGCTGTCCATGCTGACCAGAGGCCAGAACCTCGTCGGCTATCATCATTATTCCCAGGAGATTGTCACCCGCTTTATCAAGGCCTCGCACAGAAACGGCATAGATGTCTTTCGCGTGTTCGATGCTCTGAACGACATCCGCAACATTAAGGATAGCGCCGAGGCCATCAAGGAGGCAGGCGCGCATTTTGAAGCTGCGCTGTCCTACACGATGAGTCCTGTCCATACGCTTGACAGTTATATCGAGTATGGGCTCGCCCTGAAGGATCTTGGAGCGGACTCCATCTGTATCAAGGACATGGCGGGCATGCTCACACCGTATCGCACCGAGCGCATGGTAAAGGCATTCAACGAACAGATCGACCTGCCTGTGCATGTGCACTGCCACTATGTTGGCGGCATGGCACCAGCAAACTACATCAAAGCAGCCGAGGCGGGTGCGGCGATCGTCGATACAGCTTCTGCACCGCTCGCGTTTGGCAACTCACAGCCCGCCGTCGAGATGATCGTTGCGGCGCTCAAGGAGAGCGGCTACGATACCGGACTCAATCTCGACCTGCTCTTCGAGATTGCCGAGTATTGGGAGGGCGTGCGCAAGCGCGGCAGCTTCAAGCGCGGTGTTAGTTCACTCATCCACATGCAGGTCTACAGCCATCAGGTTCCAGGCGGCATGATGTCAAACCTCGTAAGCCAACTCGAGATACAGAAATCCTCAGACCGTCTGCCTGATGTCATGGAGGAGATTCCACGTGTGCGCGCCGAGGTCGGTTATCCGCCGCTCGTCACGCCGCTCTCACAGATCGTCGGTACGCAGGCTGTCTTCAATGTGCTCACAGGCAAGCGCTGGAGTGTGGTCTCCACCGAGATGAAAGACTATATCGCCGGCTACTACGGTAAGGCACCCGGTCCGCTTGACCGCGAGATCGTCAAGAAGGTCTTGGGGGACATGCCGCAGCTTGACAAGGAGACGTCGCCGAGTTCGCTGGTGACCACCACCTTCGACGAGGTTGCTGCAGAGGCGGGGGATCTCGCGCAGACCGAGGAAGACGTTATCATGTGGGCGCTCTTTCCCAATGAGGCTCGTACCTTCCTCTCCAAACACCGTACGTCCGAGAAGACTGCATTCCTCCTCGCCGAGGAGTCTTCCGCCATAAAGGAGGAACAGAACGTGGATATCAACCAAATCAAAGAGCTCATGCGCGCCGTCGAGGAAAGCGGCATCGGTGAGGTGACCGTTGAGGAGGCCGGCGTGAAGATTACGGTTCGCGCTCCCGGGCAACAAGGTGTGACCCCAGCAACCTCCCTGGCGATCACGGAGGCTCCGACGACTTCTGAGACCGTGCAGGATACGGCGCCCTTCTCAAAGATCAGTGCCGCAGACGCGCAGGGGCATCCGGGTACCTGGGAGCTGGTCACCGCGCCGATAGTCGGCACCTTCTATACTGCGCCATCGCCTGATGCTGCGCCCTTTGTGCAGGTTGACGATGAGGTATCAGCGGGTCAGACCCTGTGTATCATAGAGGCCATGAAGCTCATGAACGAGATATCCGCCAGTCAGATGGGAGTCATCCGCGAGGTCTGCATCGAGAATGGAATGTCGGTTGAGTACGGCACCCCCCTCTTCTATCTTGAGCCTATCTTCGATAAAGGGGTTGCTGCGGGTGCCTGGACTCAGGAGCAATGATGTTCGATAAGGTATTGGTGGCAAACAGGGGCGAAGTAGCGGTTCGTATTGTGCGCGCGCTCAGGGAGCTCGACGTGAAGAGCGTCGTCGTCTACTCGGATGTGGACAGAGACACGCTTGCCGTCAAGCTGGCTGACGAGACCGTCTGTATCGGCCCCGGGCCGGCCGCCCAATCCTACCTCCGCGTGGAATCGATTATCGGGGCGGCGAGTTCAAAGGGTGCTCAGGCTATCCATCCGGGATACGGCTTTCTCGCAGAGAACGCGGCTTTTGCGCGCGTTGTTGCGGACAACGATCTTGTGTTCATAGGGCCATCCCCGGAGGCCATCGAGATGATGGGCGATAAGAACGAGGCGCGTGAGACCATGAAGCGCATCGGTGTGCCCATCGTGCCGGGAAGCGACGGCCCGGTCACAACGCCCGAGGAGGCTGCGGGTTTTGCCGAACAGGTCGGTTACCCGGTGCTGATAAAGGCCAGTGCTGGCGGCGGCGGCAAAGGTATGCGTGTCGTCGAGAGCGCAGATCAGCTCGCGTCCGCCTTCACGGCAGCCAAGACGGAGGCGGCGGCGGCTTTCACAAACGATGAGGTCTATCTGGAAAAATACCTGACCCGTCCGCGGCACATCGAGATTCAGATACTGGCGGATACCTTTGGCAATACGGTTCATCTCTGTGAACGCGATTGCTCCATACAGCGCAGGCATCAAAAACTTCTGGAAGAAGCACCCTCTCCTGCACTCACGCCAGAACTCCGTGCACAGATGGGTGAGACAGCGCTGCGGGCAGCACGCGAAGTCTCCTATACGGGAGCCGGAACCGTCGAATTCCTGCTCGACACCGACGGGCGTTTCTACTTCATGGAGATGAACACGCGTGTGCAGGTAGAGCATCCCGTTACCGAGGCCATAACGCATACCGATCTTATCAAGGAGCAGCTACGCATCGCCGCAGGTGAACCTATCAGTTTTCTCGATCGCGTGCCCCTGGCACCTTTTGGCCATGCCATCGAGTTCCGCATCAATGCAGAAGACCCGGACAACAACTTCTGGCCCAGCCCCGGCACCATTGTCGGGCTCACGTTACCCGGAGGGCCTGGCGTACGCGTCGATACACATATCTATGCCGGATACAGCGTGCCGCCAACCTACGATTCGCTCATAGCAAAACTCATCGTCTGGGGTGCCACGCGCGATGAGGCGATTGCTCGTGGCAGACGAGCATTGGGCGAGTTTTCAATCGAGGGAATAAAGACAACCATCCCCTTCCACCTCAAGGTGCTTGGTGAGCAGGACTTCGTGGCGGGAACGGTTTATACCGATTTCATCGAGACGCACGTTTTTGCGTAGGAGAAAGGATCCAGCATGGATGAGAAACTCACAGCAGAAGGGCTGACTATCGCACCCGGTGTGATAGAGACTATCGTATCGCTTACCGTCGCCCAGGTCGAAGGCGTCGCGCAGGTCGGCTCCCCAAGCCTTTCGGGTAGCTTCAGGTCTGCTTTCAGCAGACGCTCTCCTGCACAGGGCGTACTTATAGCGGCTGAGGAAGGCAACTTCATCGTCACCGTGCACGTGCAGCTTTTTTACGGCTACAAGCTCCATGACGTTGCCGAGCATATCCGCAACGCTGTTGCTGAAACGCTTGAAGGACAGGTTGGCATAACCATCTCGACCGTCGATGTCTATGTCGATGGCATCCAGTTTCCGGAGTAATGCTGTATGTCTACGGGATCTGGGGTACATCAAGCACGATCTGCTGCCCGCCGCAAGGCATTGCAAATATTGTTCCAAAGCGAGATCACGGGTCAATCATCCCAGGGTATCCTCGAGGAGGGTCTGACGCTTGAGGAGGTCGGCTTGCCCTGTGACTTCACGCGTCTGCTCCTTGTGGGTGTTGCGAGCCATGCCGTCGAGGTTGACGACCTTATCGCACAGACTTCAGAGCATTGGACGCTTGAACGTATGCCGCTCGTGGATAAGAGCATCCTGCGGATTGCAACCTATGAGATGCTGCATGTGGACGATGTGCCCCACAGCGTCTCGATAAACGAGGCGGTCGAACTGGCCAAGAGTTTTGGCGGAGAGGACGAGTCATCACGTTTCGTTAATGGGGTGCTCGGTCGTATCGCCACCTGTTTGGGTGCCTCTAAACCCCCGAGTGCTGTCCTGTGCTCTGCACGGGTCTCAGTGGATGACGAGCAGCCCGCTGACGCCCTACTCAAGTCTGAAAGAAAGGAGACGGCCTTACATGGATAACCAAGAAACCTACGGTCGCCTACGTGAACGGCTCGAGGAGATTGCTGCGCAGATTAAGAGCAAGGATGTTCCGCTTGAGAAGAGCCTTGACCTCTATGAGGAGGCTCTCAGAATCGGCGGACAGTGTGCTGAGATGATAGACCGCACCGATTTTTCCCCCGAGGAGCTTGAGAGCCTGAACTCCGAGACCTCTCCGGATGCTGCTGAGTCGGATGTGGTAGTCGAGCCTGAGACAGCGGCAGAGGCCGAAGAAGAATCGGATGGGCACTAGCGGCTCCCAACATATACCTACTTCAGTGGAGCTGCGTGCCTTTGATGTCGCGCAGCTTGATGAGGTTGCCCTACATATCCGCAAGCGACTGATAGAGGTAACCTCGGTCAACGGTGGGCATCTTGCCTCAAGCTTGGGGGCGGTCGAGATCATCTTAGCCCTGCATAATGTCTATGACTTTCCCAAAGACAAGCTGGTATTCGATGTCGGGCATCAATCCTATGCGCACAAACTTGTTACCGACCGCCAGGACAGCTTTGCTACCTTGCGCACCTACGGCGGCCTTGCAGGCTTTACACGCCGTGAAGAGAGCCCCTACGATGCTCACGATGCCGGTCATGCCTCTGACTCCTTGTCGATAGCGCTCGGTCTTGCCCTCGCGCGTGATATGGACAACAGCGATGAGCGCGTCGTCGTCCTTATAGGTGACGCTGCGCTCTCAGGCGGCATGGCCTTTGAGGCGCTGAATCAGATCGGCAACGAGGGCACCGACCTTACCATCGTGCTCAACGATAACGAGATGAGCATATCCAGAAATGTTGGTGCGCTCTCGCTCTACCTTGCTAAGGCGCGGATGAGCAAACCCTATACGACCGTGCGTGACACGGTGGAGGGCGGCCTGGGAAGCCTTGGTCGCGTCGGTCGCTTTCTCGTGAATGCGGGCGAGGCCGTGAAAGGCTCTTTTAAAAAGCTCGTCGTACCGGGCATGTTTTTTGAGGATATGGGCATCACCTACATCGGCCCGGTCGACGGGCACAACATCTCCGCCCTCCAAAAGGCGCTCAGGGCGGCAAGCAAGGCCACGGGTCCTGTGCTTATCCACGCAGTGACACAGAAAGGTCATGGGTATGAGCCCGCCGAGCGCCAGCCGGACGTCTTCCATGGTGTTGGGTGCTATGATCCAGCCACCGGGCTTTCGCAGGCCAAGAAGACCTGCGGTCTCACTTTTACGCAGGCGTTCTCGCAGGCGCTGCTGAGCGAGGCGGAGCGCAACAGCGCGCTCGTCGCCCTAACGGCCGCAATGACAGACGGAACCGGGCTTGCCGCCTTTGAGCAGCATTTTCCCGAGCGCTTCTTTGATGTCGGTATTGCCGAGGAGCATGCGGTTGCGCTCTCCGCCGGTCTTGCGCTCGGCGGCAAGTTGCCCGTCGTTGCCATCTACTCGACCTTCCTGCAGCGAGCTTTTGATCAGACGGTCATCAATGTCGCTCTCCAGGGTCAGCATGTGGTCTTCTGTGTTGATCGTGCTGGTCTGGTTGGAGAGGACGGCACAACGCATCATGGCTTATTCGATCTTGCCTACCTGCGCGCTGTGCCCGGCATGCGCATTCTCGCGCCAGCCGATGCAATCGAGCTTGCAGACGCCCTGCACACCGCCGTGGCGCTTAGCGATGGCCCCATCGCCCTGCGCTATCCGCGTGGGAGCGTCCCCCTTTTACCCGGCAAGACAGAGGCGAGTGAACCACGCGTGCCGCGTGAACTGCCCCTGGGAAAGGCCGTCAAACTCCGCCCGGGAGCAGATGTCAGCCTGTTGGCTGTCGGTCGCGTCGTGGGAGCAGCTCTCGGGGCGGCCGAGCAGCTCGCCCAGGAGGGGATCGAGGCGGCGGTCTATAATATGCTTTGGGTCAAACCTCTGGATGAGGAGGCCATCCGTGAGGCGGCGCAGACCCCCCTCATCGTAACCCTTGAGGAGGGGACGGTCGTCGGTGGCTTTGGATCCGGCGTGCTCGAAGTGCTCGCACGCCAGTCCGTCGCAGGGGCTGCCGAGAGCACGCGTGTGCTCACCCTGGGTATACCTGACACCTTCGTGACTCACGGAAGCACCGAGGAGCTCTTCGAGGAACTCGGGCTGACCGCGTCGCAGCTTGCGGAGAGGATCAAGGGAGTGCTCAGCTAGTGAAAATGCGTCTCGATGCCCTGCTCGTAGAGCGCGGCCTTGCTGAGGACAAGGATTCTGCGCAACGCCTGGTGCTCGTTGGCGAGGTGAGGAGCGGCGATACGGCTCTCACGCAACCTGCGGCGCTTTTGGATCCATCTATAGACCTCAAGCTGAAAAGCACGGGTCAGGTCTTTGTTTCCCGAGGGGGAGATAAGCTTGCCGGAGCTCTTGAGGACTTCACCTTTGTGGCGCGGAGCTTGAATTGTCTTGATGTTGGTGCGTCGACCGGTGGCTTCACCGACTGTCTTTTGCAGCAGGGTGCCGCACACGTGAGTTCTGTGGATGTTGGCTACGGGCAATTTGCCTGGCAACTGCGCACTGATGGGCGCGTGTCCCTCTTTGAACGTACGAACATAAAAGACGTGGATGCAGACCTGCTCTCCCGGGCACCCTTCGAGCTGGTCGTCGTGGATCTCAGCTTCATCAGCCTGCGTGCGATACTGGCCAGGCTTGCGCCCCTTCTCGCTTCGGATGGAACGCTCATCGCACTCGTCAAGCCGCAGTTCGAGCTCGCGCGTGGGTCAGTGGGGAAGGGTGGTGTGGTCACGGATGCCAAGGCGCACGAGGAGGCTCTGTCTCTGGTCATCGCAGCCGCTCAAGCAGCCGGGCTTGCTCCGCTTGCGGCTACCCACTCGCATCTCAAGGGGCCCAAAGGTAACATCGAGTTCTTCTTGCGCGCCCAGAAGGGCGGCTTTCCTGTTACCATTGACACCGCAGAACTGGTGCAAAAGGCACATGCTCATTTGTCATGAGCTTGAGAGGAGAAAGCGTCTTGAGAGTACTGCTCGTAGCGAACAGAACGAAGGACTTGACCGCCGATGCCTTGCAGCAGGCCAGTGCCTGGCTGGGTGCGAAGGGCATCCAGCATGTCAGCACCACCAGTGAGGACTTCGAGGAGAGGGATCCTGATTTTCTTGCATTCAAGGAGGATATCGCCAGCTTTGATCTGGTTTGTTGTTTCGGTGGCGATGGCACCGTACTGCGAACGGCCCATCTCATAGGTACGGCGGGAGTCCCTCTGCTCAGCTGCAATTTTGGTACACTTGGCTTTCTGACAGGGGCTGCGGGAGACGAGCTCATACCCGCGCTCGAGGCTGCCGTATCCGGGCAGGTCACCTACGAACGGCGTGTCATGCTCACGACCACCGTCCACTATACCAACGGGCAGCAAGCCGAGCACTTCGGTCTGAATGAGCTCGCGGTATCCCGCGGCAACTTCGGGCGCATCGTCGCGCTTGATCTGTTTATCAACGATTGCTTCATCGACACCATCCGTGGTGACGGTGTGCTCGTCTCGACACCCACTGGTTCAACCGCATATGCCCTGTCTGCGGGCGGGCCTTTTATCTCCCCGACCCACGAGGGGCTCTGTATCGTGCCCATCGCACCTCACAAGCTCAGCTCCCGGGCAATCGTCACGGCTGCTACAGACCGTATCCGCCTGGTGCCGAACGCCCTCAACAAGCAGTCGCTCGTCATCTTCATTGATGGTGAAGCCGCCGACCAACAGGTGGACGCCCGCCTCGAGGTCAAGGGCATAAATGTGCGCCCGAGCGAGGCAGGGCTCCTTTTGGTTCGCTATGGCGAGCATGATTTTTACAAGCGGATAGCCAACACCTTCTTCAGGAGTGGCAATGCTTGATGAGCTTAATGTGCGGGATTATGCACTTATCCGCTCGGCGACCCTAACCTTTGCGCCTGGATGTACGGTTCTTACGGGCGAGACGGGAGCGGGCAAGACGGCACTTATCGGCGCGATAAAACTCCTGATAGGGGAGCGGGGCGATGTAACCGCAGTTGCTGATGGCGCCTCGGAGTTACGGGTCGAGGCGCGTTTCATCGAAGAAGGCGCTACCGGCAGCACCAGCGGCAACAATGGCGGCAGCGATGGCAACATCGCCAGCGCCCCCCCCACCGACCGCGAGCACATCGTCACCCGGCGGCTCTCGCGCGATGGGCGCTCGCGTTGCATGCTCGATGACAGCATGGTCACCGTTGGGGTATTGGCTCAGGAGATCGGCCCACTCGTCGAGCTGTATGGGCAACACGATCACCAGAGCCTGCTTGCTGCATCCAAACAGCTTGCCTATCTCGACCGCTACGGAAAGACCAGCACCTCCCTCATTGCCTATCAAGACGCGTTTCGCGCCCAGACGGCGGCGGCGGCGAGACTCCGTGAGCTCGATGAGGCGGCGCATACCTCCAAACAGACGCTCGATAACGCCCGTTTTACCTGTAGGGAGATCGAGGCGGTCAACCCTTTGCCGGATGAGTATGAGACGCTTGAAGCACGGCTCCCGATACTGCGCAACGGCGAGTCTCTTGCGACGGCCTCTTATGGTGCCTTGAAGCTCCTGCGGGATGAGGGCGGGGCGCTTGAGAAACTTGCAGAAGCACAGCGTGCTCTGGCACACGAGGGCGGTGTCGATCCACGTCTCGATGGATTGGCTTTAGAGCTGGAGAGTCTGAATATTGCTGCAGAGGATAGCGCGGCAAGCCTGCGAGACTATCATGCTAGTGTCGATTTTGACCCGCAGGCGCTTGAGGCGGCGCATGATCGGCTCGGCCAGCTTGAGTCCCTGCGCAAACGCTTTGGTTCGCGCATGCACGATGTGTTTGCCGTCTGGGAAGACGCCAAGCAGCAATTATCTCTGACGGACAGCCGTGAAGAAGCGCACAGTGCCGCTCAGGCAGCGCAGACCCAGGCGGAGCAGGAGCTTTCAACTGCTGCCGCAGCACTGAGCGAGCAGCGCAGTACCGCTACCACAGCCTTGACCGACGCACTGTCTGCGTCATTGCAGGATCTTGCGATGGAGGGTGCGCATCTGAGCTGGAGTGTCCGCCCCCTCAAGCGAGACGCATGGACGCTTCAGGGATCCGAGCAGTACGAACTGCTTTACCAGCCCGCGCAGACGAGCACGCCCCGCCCGCTGGCTAAGATCGCAAGCGGCGGCGAGCTCTCGCGTGTCATGCTCGCCCTCAAGTCCCTCGACGCCCTGACCGAGGGGAAGCCGACACCGCCGACACCGCCGACACCGCCGACACCGTCTCTGCCGCGCGGCGAGCAACCGGCAATGGGTGCTTCCCTGCGTGATGAGCATGCCGCAACGCTGGTATTCGATGAGATAGATGCCGGTATCGGTGGTGCCGCTGCTCTTGCGGTCGCGGAGCGGATACGTGCGCTTGCCGAGCACCACCAGGTCATCATCGTCACACACCTGGCGCAACTTGCGGCGGTTGCTGAGCGGCAGTACGTCGTCGAGAAGCGCGTCAAAGACGGCACAGCCGAGACCAGCATCCACAGTGTCGAGGGCGAACAGCGCGTGACGGAGCTTGCCCGTATGCTGGCAGGAAGTACCGACGATACGGCTTTGACGCACGCCAGAAAGCTCTTGGGGTTCTAAGATGCCGGTCACCGGAACAGTGCGGCTCGGAAAGAAGACGAAGGATCTCGTCAAGCGGCTCGAATCATCTGACATCGCCGTCATCGACCACGAGGATCTCGACCGCGTGAGCGCGGAAGGGCTCGTGGCCTCCGGCGTGAAGGTCGTCATAAACGCGGCACGATCCATCACAGGGCGCTATCCCAACATCGGGCCGCGCATCCTGGTCGACGCCGGCATCGTCCTGCTCGACGATACGGGCGAACACAGCTTCAAGCAGCTCAATGACGGCGAGACGGTAACGATCGATGCGGGCAGGGTGCTTCGTGCAGGCGAGCCTGTCCTGACCGGGACAGTACTCGACAACGCATCGGTTCTCCGTCTCATGGAGGAGGCGGAGGAGTCCCTCGGTGAGGAGATGGAGCAGTTTGTTGCCAACACTGTCGAGTACCTCGAAAAACAGAAGGGTGAGCTCATCTACGACCCCTGGGTGCCCGAGGTCAGAACCCCCATGCGTGGCAGACAGGCGCTCGTCGTGGTGCGCGGCTACGATTACCTTGAGGATCTTACGACGCTCAAGCCCTATATCAATGATGTAAAGCCGGTGCTCATCGGTGTGGATGGTGGTGCAGATGCTCTGCTTGAAGCTGGTTTCAAGCCCGACATCATCATTGGCGATATGGATTCCGTGAGCGATAAGGCTCTGCTCTGCGGTGCAGAGATACTGGCACACGCTTATGCGGACGGAACGGTCACAAACGCCGAGCGCCTTGAGGCTCTTGAGCTTGCGGTCACGCCCTGGCCACTGTCAGCAACGAGCGAGGATCTAGCCCTGCTGCTTGCATGGGAGAAGAAAGCCGACCTCATCGTTGCACTGGGTACGCATTCCAACCTCGTTGAATACCTGGATAAGGGGCGTAATGGCATGGCTTCGTCCTTTCTGGTGCGCTTGAAGGTTGGCACAAAACTCGTTGACGCCAAGGGCGTGAGCAAGCTCTACCATGCGGCGCCGCCCATCTGGCAGATAGCGGTCGTCGCCCTTGTTTTCTTGCTTGCGGTTGTCATCGTCGTTGCGGTGTCACCGGCTCTGCGTAACATCTTCGTCGTCATTTGGCTCAATATACGCTTTCTGTTCGGTTTCTGAGGTCGGAGGATCACGTATGTACAATTTCCGCTACCACCTGGTCACCATCTGCTCTATCTTCCTCGCCCTCGTGCTCGGGCTTTTGATAGGCGTTGCCATCGGGGGCAGTGAACTTGCCCGAGGAGCATCCGAGGATCTCGTCGATTCATTGATGACGCAGTTCGACGATCTGCGGGATGAGAACAGCCGTCTGTCCAAGGAGCTTGAGGCGCAGACGCCCTTCTCCCAGACACTCGTTGAAGGCTGGAAGGCAGATCGCCTGGAAGGCCGCGTCATCGTCGTCCTGTGTCGGGAAGACGAGAGCAGCAAGGAGATAGGGCGCTTCATCAGCGAGAGTGGGGGCATACCCGTGTATGTGACCGTAACTGGCCCACATTTTGGTCTGGCCAATGAAGCCATATCGAGCGAGATAGCTTCCGTTGTCCCCGCTGTCGAGGGCGAAAGCTATGACCTCACACTCGTACGAGCTCTCGTGGATGAATGGAGCTATAGCTATCGACTCGATGATGGTGAGGTCAAGCAGGTCTTCTCTGAGCGCTATCCGCTTACCTTGAAGCTGGTCTCATTGGATTGTATACGCATTGAGGTGGACTATGGGTCTTACATCGAACGCCTGACTCCGGAGGGAGCCGGAGGGATATTCACCGACAGATCCTCACTCATGGCGCTGACTTCTGCGCAGGAACAACAGCTGCCTTATAGTGCAAACGGGCTTGTAGATATGGTCTCCTGGCCAGAAATCAGCAGTATTCCTCGGTCAGAGGGGATTGCGTTGCTGATGGCACATGAGTTCATTGGTCGGGGGGAGGCAGAGAAGTTATCCCTCATAGATCTCGAACCAGGCATGCTTGAGGTTGGGCAAGGTTCAGGGACGGGAGAGGAGATTCCGGAGGGCAGTGGGCAGACAGACGAAGAGGCACCCGACGCGACAGGCGCCATTCCCAAGCCCCCGCTCGCGGGGACTCCTCAAGAGATCGAGCCGTTTGAACCAACAGAAAAGGCTCCGAGCTACTTTGCGGTGCTGGTGCATGAGGGCGAATACAGCTCGCTGAGCGCACGAGCAGAAGAGGAGGGCTTGCCCTGCGTCATCTCGCCATCCCAAACCGGGTCGGTAGGAAACTACTCCCTCATCGCCCTGTTCAGTGGAGGCGAGACGGGCGTCTACGGCGTAGAGCGCACAGCAACAGAGCGTTACCCCCCACTCCCCTCTGACCTCAAAGGCAACGCAGCTTTCTAGTGCTCCTAACTGTTTAGTGTTCGCTGGTAAATGAGGCGGAGACCCTCAAGAGTCAGGTCGTCGTTGATGACGTCTATGGTCTGGGAGAGTTGGGCGACACGCGTCGAGAGGCCTCCGGTGGCAATCACAGTTGCCCGATAACCCAACTGCTCAAAGACACGTTTGATCAGACCGTCGATGCGGTCAATCTCGCCAAAGGTCAGCCCGGACTGCACCGCCTCTTTTGTGCTCTTGCCTATGACCTGCGGGGGGATCTCTACGCTGAACTTTGCGAGACGGGCAGCCGCGCTGAACAGCGCCTCTGCCGAGGTGACGATACCTGGCGCGATGATTCCGCCAACGAAGGCTCCGCTTTTGTCCACGACCTCGATATTGGTTGCCGTGCCGAAGTCTACGACGATAACCGGCGCGCCGTAGAGCGCAATGGCAGCGACGGCGTCAGCGATACGGTCGGCACCTATCTCGGAGGGGACGGCGAAGTCGATGCTCAGCCCGGTATCAACTTGGCTGTCTAGGATGAGGGGGGTGGTTTTCGTGATACGGGATGCGGCTGTTCGCCATTGCTCCGTCAGGGGAGGAACCACGGAAGAGATTGCCATGTCGGTGACAGATGAGAGTGCACGTCCATCAAGGTCAAAGAGCGCCTTAAGACGAACGGCTATCTCATCTGCTGTTTCGCTAGCGACGGTCGATATGCGCCAGCGTGCGGCAATCGTCTCGCCCTCATACAAGCCCATGACCGTTTGAGTGTTGCCCGTATCAACTGCTAAGAACATCGATGCTCCTTACTCGCTGCAGTTCGCAGAGACAATGTGCCTGCGAACGGTAACAGTATCTCTACTCTTCTCACCCCTTCTTGTGACCTCCGGTAATTGTACTCTATCAGCGTGGTATCATTCATATAACAGGATTTGTTAAGGGGGTGTTGCACATAAGCCCCTTGGTGAGGAGTGCCACATGAGCGAGACACCGGCCCGCATACTCGTTGTTGACGACGAACCCTCGATTACTGAGTTCGTGAGTTACAACCTCAAAAAGGAAGGCTACGAGGTACAGACTGCGCCCGATGGGGCAACTGCGGTCGCGCTTGTCAATTCCACCCCTTTTGACCTTGTGATTCTTGATGTCATGCTGCCAAACATGGACGGCTACGAGGTTGTGCGTCGCATACGTGCCACGAGCAGCGTACCGGTGCTCTTTCTCTCGGCGCGTGACACCGAGCTCGACAAAGTGGTTGGTCTTGAGATAGGTGGGGATGATTACCTCGCCAAACCCTTTGGTGTCCGAGAACTTATCGCCCGCGCCAAGGCTTTGCTTCGTCGCTCGAGCCAGCAGGAATCCACGGCAAGCGCCAATGACTTCAATGAAGTCATTGAGGCGAGTGGCATCACGCTTGATGAGGGCACGCATGTGGCCTCAGGCTCGGGTGGCCCCATCGATCTGACCCCTCGTGAGTTCGAGCTGCTTGCGGCGTTGATGCGCCATGCTGGCAAGGTGTTATCCCGTGACCAGCTCCTGCATGATGCCTGGGGTTGGGAATATCTTGTCGAGACAAAGACGGTGGATACGCACGTCAAGCGCCTGCGCGATAAGCTTGAGGCGGCGCGCGTCGATCCCGGTCTTATCGAGACGGTCCGTGGATACGGATATCGCTTCAAGTTGATCTGACATGCAGTACCGCACGATACGCATACTCCTCGCGGCTGTGAGTGCGCTCTGCACCTTGCTTTTTGCCCTCCTGCTTACATTCGTGATCCTTATCGACCCACGCATCACTGAATGGTTATTACTCATAGCCCTGCCTTTTGCTGCGCTGGCTTTCTTTGGTGCCCACGTGCTCTCAGGGATACTCCTCTTTCCGCTTGGGCAGATAGTCAGGAAGACGAAGCAACTTGCGTCTGGTGACCTCACGGTCAAGTTTGGCGATGACCATCCGGCATTCACGCCACGTGTTGTGCGGGAGCTGGGGCAATCGCTCGACAAGGTGAGCGCCCGCGTGCGCTCGTCGATAGCGGAGGTCTCAGCCGAGGGAAAGCGGCAGGGTCAGTTTATCTCGGATGTCTCACATGAGATACGCACGCCCTTGACGGCGATACGCGGCGCTGCTGAGACGCTGATGGACGAGGACATACCGTATGAGGATCGTCAGCGTTTCTGTCAGACCATCGTGCGCGAGAGCGAGCGTCTAACCCGGCTTGCCAACGACCTCATCACCTTGCAGCGCATCGAAGGCGATGGTGAGGTTAAGCTCAAGCGCGTCAACCTGCATCACATCGTCGAGTATGCCGTTGATATGTTGGAGCCTCTATTCGAGGAGCGTGAGGTGGATCTGACGGTTTCTGGCGAGGCACCTGACGTGCTCGGAGACCCCGATCGCCTCCAGCAGGTGGTGCAGAACCTCATGGAGAACGCCAGCCGCTTCGTCGGCTCGGGCGGAAGAGTGCATGTGGAGCTCTCGGGCATCCGTGAGCACAGCGTAATAACCGTATCGGACGACGGCCCCGGCTTTGGAGACATAGACCCCGCGCGTCTCTTCGACCGCTTCTACCGCGGTGACTCATCGCGCGCGCGCACAACCGGTGGTATCGGACTCGGTCTTACCATCGTCAAGGCAATAGTCTCCGCACACGAAGGCACGGTGGAAGCAGTCAACCTCCCCGGCGGCGGCGCCTGCTTCATCGTGGCCATCCCCTCACTCCCACCCCACGAAGGATAAAGACACAGGGTCGGTTTGGGACATGGGTTCGGGTTGACAGCGGTGACAATTGGGGACGCCAGATCCGACCCCCCTGTGCCCAATGAAACGTTGCCTGGTTTTAAGGATTATTTAACAATTTTGCCCGTACTATAAGGGTATCCTGCCGCGCTGTATGGTTGAGATGGGGTGCCATGTTCTTACGGGTTTTGAAAAAGGATCTGCTGCGTAAGAAAACGATGAACGTCGTGTTGCTGCTGCTCATCGCGCTGAGTGCGACCTTTGCAGCCAGCAGCGTGAGCAATATGGTAACGGTCAACAACGCACTCGACTACTTTGCTCAGGAGTCCAACCTGGCCGACTATTACCTCATACTCCAGCAACAGGAAAGCGACATCGGAGCCATCGATGACTGGATGGCATCAAGCGACGCAATCACCAACGGTCGCAGCCAGGAGTACCTGCTCCTTACAGAAGAAAAAGTCACCCACGATGGCAAGGAGGTCTGGACGAACTCCGGAGGCCTTTCGTTCACCACGGTTCCCGTCGACGGAGATTACGTGTTTGCTGATGACAAACGGATTGAGCACATAGCTCCGGGCGAGATTGCCCTCTCCTATAGCATCTGCGAGCATAGTGGGCTGGAGTTGGGCGATACCATCACAGTCACAAGCGGCGACACCACCTGTGAGCTTACGGTTACGTATGTGATGAAGGACATGCTCTTTGGTTCTGACTTCATAGGCTTCAACCGCGCCATCCTGAGCGAAACTGACTACCGTGCACTGGCAGACGAGGCCGAAGCGGGCGACCTCCGTACCCTCTATTCCCTGTCAACCGATGATATGTCACCGTTGTTGCAGGAGAAAAATGCCCTCTCCTATGCCGCCGTCTACGAGTTTGAGGGGAGCTTGCTCAGGAGTACCTTCTATATGGAGATAATCACCTTTTCCCTGCTCATCATCGTTGCGGTTGTGTTGATGGCCATTGCCTTCGTCCTCCTGCATTTTGCCATCTCATTCACCATCCAGGAGGATTATAGGGAGATAGGTATCATGAAGGGCATCGGCGTGAGTGCCGCTGCCATCAAGGGGCTGTATGCCTTCAAGTATGTCTGTATTGCTGTTGTGGGTGCCGGCATGGGGTTTTTGGCGAGTCTTCCCTTTTCGGGCATCCTGTTGGGGCCACTCAACAACACCTTGCTCATGGGTGATGCGCAACAGTCGTTTGGGCTTCGCATCGTCTGCGCGTTGTTTGTGGTGCTACTCATCCTGGCGTTTGTCTGGCTGGGGACGCATAAGGTACAAAAGCTCACGGCGATACAGGCCATACGCGGCGGGGCGACGGGTGAGCGCTATGTGCGCAAAGGTCTTATCCACCTTGCTACGAGCACGCGTATATCCACTGTTTCTTTTTTGGCAGTCAACGACATCTTCTCGGGACTGCGCAACTACCTGTCGTTGACGGTGGCTCTGGTGCTGGGGATCACTCTTGTTGTCCTGCCCGCCAATGCGGCAAATACGCTCAAAAGCGACGGCCTCAGTGAGTATTTTGCGCTGGGAACCCCCGATGTGGTCATCGACAACAAACGATACGACACCTATGTTGGAGCAGGTGGTTTGCAGCGTCTGGAGCAGGATATGCAAGAAATGGAGGAGGAGTTCGCACAGCAGGGTGTGGCGCTTACCCTCGACATGCGCTACCAGTACAACGTGAAGGTCTATGTGGATGACCCCACTACCGCGCGTCACATCGTTGCAACGCACTATATGCGTGAGGGGGAGACGGGGCTTGCGGCACTGGAAGGCTCAGCGCCCCACTTGGGCAATGAGATAGCCATGACCCGCATGGAGATGGAGGTCTTGGGCGTGGAGGTGGGCGACCGTGTGCAGGTGGTGCTGGGGTCGACCGACCGTGCCTACCTCATCACCGGCAGTTATGAGAACATGATAAACCTTGGGCTCGGACTCACCTTTAGCACTCAACTACCGCCGGATAGCGAGGCTTTTGGAGAGCCCGCTGGCATGACGGGCACCTTTGTCGACCGCGATGCGGTGCCTGCCCAGATCGAGCAGCTCAAAGAGGCGTACCCCTCGTATACCCTATGGACTGCGAGGGAGTTCATCACCAGCAGCATCGGTGATATCTACGGTACTATCACGGGTGTCAAGAATATGATCCTCGTGCTGGTGTTTGGCGTAAACCTGCTGGTTGTGATGCTTTTGAGCAAGACGCTCCTGGCTCGTAACCGAGGTGAGATAGCTTTGCTCAAGTCGCTTGGCTTTGCCAATGGTGCGCTGGTGCGCTGGCAGGTCACGCGCATGGCACTGGTTGCGGTTGCGGCACTGGTGGTGGGGCTGCTGCTGGCGAGCGCGCTCAACCCGGCGATGGTGCGCCTGACCTTTGGCCTGATGGGCGCCCCCAACATCCCTGCCGTCATCGAGCCGCTGGAGACCTTTGTGCTGTACCCCGCCCTGCTGCTGGCCGGTACCGTGGTGGCGGTGTTCCTGAGCGTCTTGTCGTTACGCGGTGTGGATAAGCGCGCGTTTGACGCGATTGAGTGATGGCCAGAGGTGGGCAGATGGGGAGAAGAGCGTGGAGGCATGGCGTGTGAGTGTGTGAGTGTGTCAAGGTGCCAAGATATAAGGAGATTGCTATGACAGCCGCACTGGAAGCAAAGAACGTGTGTAAGACCTATGTGGTGAACAAACGGCAGAACAACGTGCTACGCAACGTGAGCTTTGATGTTGAGGACGGCGAGCTGGTGGCCGTTATGGGACCGTCCGGCTCCGGCAAGACCACGCTGCTCTATGCGGTGAGCGGCATGGACGAAGTGACGTCGGGCAGTGTTGGGTTCTATGGACAGGAGCTCACGCAGGTACGCGCAAAGGAGATGGCGACTCTGCGGCTTGACTCGATGGGCTTCATCTTTCAGCAGATGTACATGCTCAAAAACCTCACGATAGCCGACAACATCCTGCTGCCCGCCTTCCAGTCCAAAAAGAACCGTGGCACAGCCAAGCGCAGGGAGAAGAGCGCATATGCCCACGAGCTCATGTACCGCATGGGCATCGCCGAGCTTGCGCGCAACGACATCACCGAGGTCTCAGGCGGGCAATTGCAGCGAGCGTGCATCTGCCGAAGCCTCATCAACGACCCACAGATGGTCTTTGCCGACGAACCCACCGGCTCGCTCAACAAGCAGGCGTCAAACGAGGTCATGGATCAGATCGTGACCCTCAATCGCGCGGGCACCACCGTGATGCTGGTGACCCACGACATCCGGGTCGCAGCAAAGTGCGACCGGGTGCTCTACCTCATCGACGGCTCCATCAACGGCGACCTCGCCTTAGGCAAACACGAAGGCGACCACACCCTCAAAGACCGCGAACGCCGCCTTAACAACTGGCTGCTGGACAAGGGGTGGTAGGCGGGAAGGGGCAGCAGGTTGACAAGGCATTGACAGGGAAGTTGACAGGGGTCGTTTCCCTTGTCAACCCCGAAACATCCCCTGTCAACCTGCTGCCCCTTCGCCAGTCTGAGTATCAGGTTTTTGTCGCAGGATGCGAATCAAGTCCTGGTGGGAGTGGATGTTGGCTTTGGTGAAGATGCGGTAGACATGGGTGCGCGCCGTGCTGGAGGAGACTATGAGTATCTGGGCGATGGTCTCGGCGTTGTAGCCGCAACCCAGCAAGAAGAGCACTTCGCGTTCACGCGAGGTCAAGCCGTGCTCATTGGCAAAGGCGGCGCAACGCTCCTTGAAGGGCGCAGTGTGCCGCACATCCGCGGCCTGGCTTGCAGATAACGTACCAGCGCCTTTGTCTGTTGCTGCTCCCGACTGACCCGACAATCCATCTACTGTGGAGAAGTCGTCATAAATGATGCCCTCGGCAACTGGCGTGCCCCGATTAAAGGGCAGCAAGG
>JAITOC010000121.1 GCA_031290175.1 Coriobacteriales bacterium
AAGCCAGATGGCTGGTCGTTCTTCTCGAACTGACGGGCGTAGATGAAGTCGAAACAGCTGCGCTCGACTGTTGTGCTCGCACTGACCTCCCTTATCTGGGGTCTGGCTTTTGTTGCCCAGAAAGTGGGCATGGACTTCGTGGGCCCCTTCTTCTTCGGGGGGATGCGTATGGTGCTCGGGGCTCTTACGCTGTTGATCGTATTGTTGGTCATGAATGCGTTTGGGAGAAGAGCCACCACAAAAGCCGCTGCTCAGGCAAGCCCTGGGTCACTCGCTCCTTTGAGCCAGACCACAGGTTTAGTGGAGAATGTTCCGGCGCAGTCAGCACCCCTGTCCGTGCGATCCCTGCTCATCGGTGGCATTGTCTGCGGCATCATCATCTTTGCGGCGGGCTCCTTGCAGCAGATAGGACTTATCTATACAACTGCATCCAAGGCGGGCTTCCTCACAGCGCTCTACATCGTGCTTGTCCCCATACTGGGTATTGTGCTAAAACATAAGACACATTGGAACACCTGGGTGAGCATGGCGATAGCTGTTGTCGGACTCTACCTGCTCTGCTTTGCCATCGACTTCGCAATTCCGATAGACGGGCTCGATGCATTCTCCCTTGTCTTCTTCGGCAGCCCGATCCAGCTCGGCGATGTGCTCGTCTTGCTGGGGGCGCTGTTCTGGGCGGGGCACATCCTCGCCATCGATTACTTCGTGCAAGGACTCGACACAAACGGTGTCATGAAGCTTTGCATCGCCCAGTTCTCGGTTGCGGCAGTCATCTCGTTTGGCGCAGGAGCACTGTTCGACGGCAGTTTCGTCCGCGCGCCTTTTACCTGGGATATGGTGCAGGCAGCGCTCCCCGCCATCCTCTATGTGGGCGTCATGTCTACGGGCATCGCCTTTACCCTCCAGGCGATAGGGCAGCAGGGCTTGAGCCCGGCGGCGGCCTCCATCATCATGAGTTTCGAGTCGGTTTTTGCAGCTGTGGGCGGTATGCTTCTGCTCTCCGAGATGATGACGGTCCAGGAGTGGTTTGGCTGCGCCCTCATGTTTGCCGCTGTTATCCTCTCCCAGTTACCAGTTGGGGACAAAAAACCCATCTGAGTGTGCTAAACTATCACCCAAAATCATGCTACTAAGGAGAGTTTTATGCCTACCATCAATGAAGATCAGGTAAGGGTTCCAGCTGACGTTCTGCCAGAATCACGGGACACCTACATTGAGAACTACCTTGCGGCAACACGCAGCACCGGGCGGCTTATGCTCTTTGCCTGCGACCAGAAAATTGAGCACCTGAACGGCGATTTCTTTGGAAAGGGGATAGACCCCGCAGACAATGACCCCGAGCACCTCTTCAAGATAGGCTCTCAGGGCGTTGTCGGGATCCTCGCTGGTCAGAAGGGGCTCATAGCGCAGTATTGCGGCGACTACCCCGAGCTGAATTACCTCGTCAAAATGAACTCCAAGACCAACATCGTCGACACGACGCAGGATGACCCCTACTCACCGCAGTTGTACTCACTGGAGTCAGTGCTTGCCCTGCGTGAGGCAGGTGCCAACATCGTCGGCATAGGCTACACCATCTACCTTGGGAGCGAGTACGAAGCGACCATGCTGGCAGAAGCGGGCGAGCTTATCAGTGAAGCACATGCCAACGGACTTATCGTCGTGCTTTGGATCTATCCCCGAGGCAAGGCGGTTGAAGACGAGAAGGATGCCGACCTTATTGCAGGAGCCGCAGGCGTGGCGCTCTGTCTCGGCGCTGACTTCGTCAAGGTCAATCCTCCCAAGCCGAGCGACTCCGCAAGCTCACCCGAGTTGCTTGCACGCGCCTCTGAAGCGGCAGGGCGTACCGGTCTTGTCTGCGCCGGCGGCTCCACGGTCGATGCCGAGAAGTTCCTGGCGCAGCTCTACGACCAGATTCACATCGGCGGTGCCTCCGGCAACGCCACCGGGCGCAACATCCACCAACGCTCCCTCGATGAGGCCGTACGCCTGACCAAAGCCATCAGCGCCATCACCCTCGCCGACTACGACGTCCAAGAAGCCCTCGACGTCTTCAACGGCAAAGAGGACTTTAAGCTCTAGAACTGCGATTCGTGCCGTTGGAAGAAATCAAAGCGGGGCGGGAGTTCTTTAATCCCGTGCCCGCCGCTTTTTACGTCCTCTGACGACACAAAGCCCTCATAGCCCTCAAAGATGTGCTCCCAGGAGAAGAACGCGCGTTTCTCAATAGGTAGGTCGAGGTGGGCAAAAACGAGCTCGGTTCCCTGTGGTGCTACGGGGTGCATAAGCACGATGGCTACTTTGAGCAGGTAGAAGGCGTTGAGCAGCACCGAACGCTTCGCCTCGGCGTCCTCTCCTGCGCCTTTGATCGCGTCGGACCAATACTTGTTTGCCATGCGGATAAAGTCGCTCATAAGCTGCATGACCGCGTGGAACTCCTGGCGGTGCATGAGACGTTCATATTCGAGGATCGCAGCGCGCGCCTTCGCGAGAAGCTGCTCGTCAACCACCCCCAGCGGGAGCCGCCCGTCAGTGTCCTTCTGCGCTGCATAGAAGCAAGAGCGCGCCAGACGGTTCAGCACGTTTGTGAGCAGTTGTCCCTCCTTGAGCGCGGGATCCGCATCGCCCTCCTTTGCGTCGGGGTTCAGCGGCTTCGGCTGGAAGCTGACGGGCTTGAGTCCGAGTCCGAGGGCGAGAAAGTGTGCTCTGAGCTGCTCTGCCGTGTAGTACTCAAGAAGCTCGTCTGCCATGGGTGGCTTTACCGTGCCGGAGGATGATGCCTTCTTCCCGAGGAATTGCAGATGATAGTTTGCCACAAGCAGCGACTGCTGGAGTTCGCCCGCTGCCGCCACGGCACGCGGCTCATGCCCTGCTGGCAGCGCACTCCACAGAGCCGTCTGCGCGACGCCATAAAAGTAGATGTTGTCCTGCCCGATGAACTGGTACACCTTTGCTTCGGGGTCACACCAGTAGTCTTCCCAGGTGGCACCCTCGTCTTGCAACTTGCCCACATTCAGGCTCTCGATGCCCACACCCGCATTCTCGAGATACGTGCGCGTAAAGCTGATGGGCGCCCAGAGCGACTCAGGCCAGCACCAGACCGTCAGCCCCGTTGAGCTCTCAAGCTCAGGTGCCCGCACGCCCCAGGGTATGTTGCCCGTGATGCGGAAGGGAACTAAGGTCTTGCCGGTGCGATAACGCAGCTCGGCTCCGTCGAGCACAAGGCGCGCAGCATCACGGGCGGCAAGTGAATCAAAGACGAGCTCGAAGCTCTGTTTGCCCCGCTCCACCGGCTTGAAATCATGTGCAGGCAAAGCATCCGCAAGTTCGTGATAGCTGTCCTCGTGCTCCTGTTTGACGTAGATGCTCGGCGCGACAAGGAACTCGTCGATGGTGTTGCTGACCACGGCGCGGGTCTCCCCCGACGCATTGAGATTCGCAACGTGTTGCTTCAGAAGCTCCCTGAAGCCCGGCAGGTCGAAGTACCAGTTCTCGACCCCGCGCATGACGGGAGGTTTGCCGCTCAAGCTGCTTATGGGATCGATGAGGTCGGCGGGCATGTACTGGTGCCCAAGGTCGCATTCATCGGCATACGCGAACTCGGATTTGCAGCCGGGCACGGGGCAGCGCCCCACGACCTGGCGCCCGTTCAAGAAACTCTGCGCTTCATTGTCGTAGAATTGCGCGGTGGCGGTTCTGTGGAGGTGACCGTTCTTATACAGGGTGCGGATAATCCAGGCGGTGAAGTCAGCGTGTTGCTCCTTAGCCTTCCCCAGCCCCGAACCCTCAAAGATGTCAAGTGAGATGCCATAGGAGGTGAGGGTCGTGACCTGCGCTTTGTGGTTTTCCTGCACGTAGTCTTCGATGCTGCCCTGAAACGCGCCCGCTTCGACCAGCTTGCGGTAACCCTCGGCGATGGGGGAGCCATAGCAGTCGGTGCCACAGACAAAGAGCACGTTGCGCTCGCCAATGCGGTCACGGAGGAAGCGCGCATAGGTATCCGCGGGGACAAACACACCGCCGATATGTCCGAAGTGCAGCCCTTTGTTGCCATAGGGCATACCTGCTGTCACTACAGCGCGCTTCGGCCAAATCGGTCGAACGTAATCATCCAGCTGCGTCATCATTGCTCCCTGGTACCAATCATCATTGTGAGATAGAATTATCGCACAACTGGTCTCATAAGAGGAAAGGGGAGCGCTATGGCAGACTTCGATTTCGAGCAGTTCAGGCAAGATGTTCTCGAAGGGGTAAGCAATGCCGCCGATGCGGTCTCATCCGCCGCAAAGGGTGCTGGTGATGAGGTCAAGCGCTTCAGGCACTTCAATGAGGTTGGACGAGATCTGTTCGTGAGCGGTTCCACCACGAGTCACGGTGGTAATCTGAGCGAGTGCGACGGCTCCACTATCTGGATTACAAAGAGCGGGACGATGCTCGGACACCTGATGCCGGGTGACATTGTGGATGTTGGCTGGGAGTTTTCTGTGCGCGATACACCTGCATCCATGGAGCTTGTCGTGCACCGCGCCATCTACCACGCGCTCGCAGAGCTCGATGCGCAGGCACAGCGACCGTTTGCACCCAGAGCCGTCATCCATGCGCACACGAAGTACACTGTGTTGCGCTCGCTCGTCGAGGATACCATCACGCCACAGGACAGCGAGGGTCGTATGCTTCTGGGGGAGACCGTCCCCGTGCTGGCAGTGGAGCCCGCGGTAGCAAGTGAGAAGGTAGCCGAAGCTCTGGCAACCCACGTACGCGAGGGAGGTCGTATCGCCGTCATCAAAGGCCACGGCCCCTTTGCCATCGCCGACACCCTCGAGGAAGCCTACCGCCTCATATCCTGCCTGGAGTATTCCTCAGAACTCGCAACGCACTTGGATATGCTGAAGAAAATGTAGTGGTAGGTTGAATGAGCCGTGCGTACGTATTGACTTTCTGAGCTTCAGGTTGCCCCTGGATCAGGGCTGTCTATCTGAGCGCTGTGTTCAAAGAAAACGAGTTACAGCAACGTATTTAGTTCAGTTCTCTGTTGTCACAACAGCGTATCGCGTAGCACCCCGCATACGATTCCCACACTATAAATCAGCACGACAATACCCATTCCCCATATTACTTTCTTCCGCAAAATTTGCTGCTGCTCCACGGTAAAGGCACTTCTCATCGGCTCCTGCATAGTTTTCTCCCTACAAGCCGCACAGGGGTAGCGATAGGTGCGTCTCCCTAGGAACTGATTCCGTGGCTTCGTTTTGATTTTTAGGCTTTCGTCGCAACTGTAGGTGTGCACAGCTCCACAACGCGTACATTTAAACGGGATGCTGTTGCCGCATTGCCGGGCATAGTTTCTCGGCAGCACAAGCAGCATATAGACAAAGACGACAAAGCCGCCAGCCAACCCAAAGACCAACCCAATGCTCAGCAACAAGCGGATTGCAAACTGCCCCGTCACCCATCCCACCTTTTCTGCACGAACCCAATACCGGTTATAGTATATCAGCAGCAACAACCGTCAAGGAAAGTGAAATCTGCTAATCTATTACCAACAGAACTAGTAGGCCGAATGATTGGAAGCAAACATGGCTATGACTGATTACTTGGGTAAGGATATTCCCAAACTCGGCTTTGGATTGATGCGGCTGCCGCGCATTGAGGGTAAGGTCGATATCGAGCAGGTCAAGCAGATGGTCGATCTTTTTTTGGAGGCTGGATTTACCTACTTTGACACTGCCTACGGCTATGATGATTCTGAAGTCTCAATCAAGGAGGCCCTCGTGGATCGTTATCCACGAGAGAGTTATCAACTGGCTACCAAGCTACCGGTCTGGCGCGTGGAGACGCGGGAAGAAGCCGAGGCCATGTTCGACGTCCAGCTGGAGCGCACTGGTGCCGGCTATTTTGACTATTACCTGTTGCACAACCTCGGTGCCCACCGCACCGCCTACTTTGACAGGTTCGACACCTGGAGCTTTCTCGCCCAGAAAAAAGCTGAGGGGCTGATCAAACACCTTGGCTTTTCTATACATGGAAAAGCTGATGAACTGGACGCTATCCTCACAGCCCATCCAGAGATGGAGTTTGTCCAGATTCAGCTGAACTACGCCGACTGGGAAAGCCCCTCCATCCAGTGCCGCGCCAATTACGAGATGGCTATGCAGCACAATGTGCCGATTATCGTCATGGAACCGGTCAAGGGCGGCAACTTGGTGGAGCTGCCCAAGACAGCCTTGCAGCTCCTAACCAATGCCAACCCCAACGCTTCCACTGCCTCCTGGGCGCTACGCTATGCCGCCTCGCTGAACGGCATCATCGTCAATCTCAGTGGCATGAGCGACCTAGCACAGATGCGCGATAACATCCAGACCTTTACAGACTTCAAACCCCTGATTGCTGAGGAGCGCACCGTCATTGAAGCTGTGCGCGGCGAGTTGGATAAGCTGCCCACCGTACCCTGCACCAGTTGTGATTATTGTATTGAGGGCTGTCCAGAAAACATCGCCATCCCCGGTATCTTCGAGGCCATGAACCTGGTACTACGCTACGGTGAAGACCGTAAGGCGGGTGCCGGTTTTGAGTATTTTTGGCAAACCAAAGGTCACGGACGCGCACAAGCCGATGCCTGCATCGAGTGCGGAGTTTGCGAGAGCGTCTGCCCCCAGTCCATCGCCATCATCGACGAGCTGAAGCACGCCGACGCGCTGTTTGGTGCCAATCCGGTTGCCAGGCGGTAGTCTGCGCAGCTCGCGCTTGCAGACCTCGCTCACTCCGTTCACTCGAACCGCGGCATGCCCCTGGTATGTCACGCTCTCTCGGGTTCGACTCCCACCCTTGCGTGTATGCGATTGCAGGGATTTCACTGGTGCCCGGGGTGGGAGTCGAACCCACACACCCGAAGGTAAAGGTTTTTGAGACCTCCGCGTCTGCCATTCCGCCACCC
>JAITOC010000047.1 GCA_031290175.1 Coriobacteriales bacterium
GCGATGAGCTCATCGCACTCATCAAAAATCACCCGTTTGGGTAAGGGTTTTCTGCCGCATCACCCCCTTCGAGAATAGCGCTTACGACCCCTTGGGGGCTACTGTTCACTATGCAGGGCGTCCGTCCTGCGTAACGCATGGGAGAAAGGATCCTTTATGACGAACACAGAAGGTACTTCCCGACGGGACTTCCTCAAGGGGGCGGCTTTGCTTGGCGCAGGTCTTGCCGGGGCGGGGGCGCTGGCAGCTTGTACACCGAGTACGAGTGGCTCCGGGGACACCCCAGTGGGCGGCTCAGGCGGCTCGGGGGCAGGCGCGGTTGATGCGGGCGGTCGCGTGCCCGGGTATTGCGGTCCGGGCGATTGGCTGGGAACCGCTCCGAAGATCGCGGAAAGCGATATCGCCGAGACTATCGAGGTAGATATGGTCATCCTCGGGAGCGGGCATTCGGGCGTAGGTGCCGCTTTCTCGGCGGTGGACGAGGGGTTGACGGTTGCCGTCATCGAACAGCAGCCGTGGAGCGTGTTTGCTCCAACCGACGGCAGCAACGGAGGCGGTTGGTATGGCGAGGACATCGGGCATGTGAACTCGCAGTTCCTCATCAACCGCGGCTTTGGGCCTTTTGATACTGGCGAGATCCTCACCGAGTATGCAAAACGAGCCGGTGGTCGCTGCTTCCCCGACATCCTGAAGGCCTTTATCCAGAACTCAGGAGCGATGTTCGACCGTTATCATGCGATTTACGACCTGTATGAGGCGGAGCGCAAGGCAGACGACGGCAACGTGTTTCTGACGGGGACAGCGGTCGTCATAGACGGCGTGCCAGTGCCCGACGAGGGCAACTTTGACATGAGCAACATGTTTGAGTATCCGCTCTGCAACACGCAGAAATGCCACGATGATGTGACCTATCCCACCGAGGGCGGCGGCTACAAGACCTGGCCCTGCAACGCGCAGTTCTATGGCTACCAGGGAAACAACATCGAGTATGTCCACAAGTACATAGTCAGACACGCACAGGAGAACGGCGCAACCTACTACTTTGAGCACACAGGTATCGTGCTGGTGCAGGACGCCTCCGGAGCGGTGACCGGGCTTATCGCCCAAGACGCTGAGGGCACGTACAAGCAGTTCAATGCAAAGAAGGGCGTGCTGCTCGCCGCAGGAGACTTCATCGGTGACCCCGCCATGTGCTGGGCGTTGCTCAATGAGGGCATGGAGTGGGCGGAGCGCGCCGGTGCCACAAAGGACGACTGGGTCCAGGCGGGCAGCCGCTCAGGTGCCGGGCACAAGATGGCGTGCTGGGCGGGCGGCATGATAGAGCCCTCGCCCCGTGGTTGGATGGCGCTTGGTGGCGGAGTTGGCGGCCCCTGGGGCTCGGCACCGCTCCTGCAGCTCGACGAGACCGGCAACCGCTTTATGAACGAGGCGGCAATACCGCAGCTGTTCCCGACTGGCCTACGTCTGGTGTCTCCCCCCAAATGCTGGGTGTCCGATGCCAACTGGAAAAAAACCGTCGGGCGTGCGCCGCTCGATCACGGCGCCCCGAACTACGGTATCGATGACTTCTGGGTACAACAGGAGAAGCAGATGGACGCCCTCCAGCCCGGGCCGGAAGCGCAAACGGTTGTTGGGGCAAACCTCGCTGAGCGCAAGATGATGTCAGGCTTGGTCTTTTGTGCCAATACGCTCGACGAGCTTGCCGGTTATATGGGCTACGAGGGAGACGCCAAGGCAACCTTCCTCACAAGCATCGCCCATTACAACGAGCTCTGCAACTCGACGGGCGACATCGACTACGGCAAGGATAAGGGCTTCATGGTGCCCGTCGACGCGCCGCCCTTCTATGGTGGCGTAGCAACGAGCTGGGGACCGGGACCCACCAATCCTCACAGCACCACCCCGATGATGGTGACGATGAGCGGTCTCATCACGAACAAGCACCAAAATGTCCTTAACACGGACTGGGAGCCCATCAAAGGCCTCTATGCCTGCGGAAACTGCCTTGGCGGACGCTTCGGTATGGGCTACAACACACCGTTCGCGGGGTGCTCGGTGGGCATGGCCATCACGCACGGCTACACCGCGTCGAAGGAGATCGCAAAGCTGTAGGCTCTCTCGCGCAGCTTGTCAGGTTTTTTGGAGCACCTCTCAAAACCGCTGACGTGCAAGGGGTTTTGAGAGGAGCCCTTTGGTACAATGGATGCCGCGCCGCGCCATCGGGGTGGCATCCCCTTTTGTGATTCCCTTATGGAGGACATCCATGGAGCAACGAATACAGCTCTATATCCATCTGCCCTATTGCATCCACCGCTGCCGCTACTGCACGGCTTGCGTCGTCACAGGTGACAGCACTGCGAAGCGCGCCTATCTGGAAGCGCTGGAACGAGAGCTCAACGCCACCCTACCAACGCTTGATGAGTACTTGGTGGCAAGTATCTACGTGGGCGGGGGTAGTCCTTCGGTGATGCGTCCTGATGACGTTGCCAAGCTGCTGCGCGCGTTCAAGAAGAAGCTGCGGCTCGAGCAGCGTGCCGAGGTAACCATAGAACTCATGCCCCAGACCGTGGGAACGCCCAGCCTCTCGGGGCTCAATGCGGGCGGGATCAACCGCTACAGTCTCTCGATGCAGTCCATCATCCCCAGCGAACTCGAAGCGCTTGACTGCGGGTTTAGCGTGCAGGACGTTCAAAATGCGGTGCTCTTTCTCGACAAGTTTCACCACAACAACGTGAATATCGACATCATGTATGGTAACCCGGGGCAAACCCTCGCCTCATGGACGCGCACCTTGCAGGTCGTGCGCGATTTCAGCCCCTCACACGTGTCGGTCCATCCCTTCCCGGGCGAGGCGGACAGCTGCCCTGACGATGAGACGAAGGTGGCTCTCGAGCACAAGGCTGCCAGCTACCTCACCGAACTCGGCTACCAGCGCTACACGGTGCATCACTACGCGAAGCCCAATCGCGCGTGTCGGCACTTCCTCAACCGGTATCAGGGCATGGAGTATATCGGCTTTGGTCTGGGTGCCCGCTCGTTCATCGACGGTCTGACCTACGAAAACACGCATGACCTGGCGACCTACCTCGCCCATTCCGGCAACATCGAGAAGCTGGCGACCAACATCGTCGCCCTTACGCCTGAAGAATTAGAGGAATATTATTCCGTCTGCAAGGCTCTGCTGCGCTGAGCGGTGAGCGACATCAGATCTGGACAATTGCTGCCTCTCCAGACAAGACTATTGTTAAGCGGATATCGGACTATCTGGACGAAGTAGTCAAATCGGATGACCCCAGAAGCAAGAGCCGTGCCTTGCTTGGTAATTGGCAAGGCTAAAGCCGATTCTCTTTTCGGGCAGCTGCCCTTTTGCCCACAGACAGTTACAGCCTTATCCCGGCATCGGGTACAAGGCTGTAACAGGGAGAACTTTAGCCGTGCGAGAAGGTGTTTTCGTGGCGGATGCGCTTTTGGTAGATTTGCTCGCCGAGGTCTTTGCCGCCGGGGGCGCCGATGGCGTCTGCACGGCAGTGCTGGCAATGACGGAAGACGGTGATAAAGCGCTCTGCGTCGGAGCGGGCATGGTCGATTTGTGCGCAGGTAGGTGCTGGTAGGTGCGCCATCTTTGCGTTGGGGATGAGCGGGATCATGTTGTAGAGCCCGGCGCCTGCCTGCTTGACGGTGTGCGCAATCACGCCGATGCGTTGGTCGTTGATGCCGGGGACGAGCACGCTGTTGACCTTGATCATCATGTTGTGCGCTGCCGCCGCACGGATACCTGCGAGCTGCCGCTCGATGAGGATCTCGGCAGCTTCGATGCCGGTATAGAGCCTGCCGCGATAGACAATGCGGTCGTTGATCTGGGCAAGGCGTGCCGGATCGACCTCATTGACCGTGACGGTGAGGGTATCGACGCCAACCTCCGCCAGCTCGTCTATCTTGTCTGCGAGAAGCAGGCCGTTGGTGCTCATGCAGCGCAGCATCTGCGGAAATTGCTCCCGCACCAGACGGAAAGTCTGGAAGGCATACGGTGTTGCGAGCGTATCGCCCGGCCCCGCGATTCCCACAACGGTGAGGTCGGAGCTGAGCTTGATGGCGCGCTCAACGACATCAACCGCCTCGATGGGTGTGAGCACCTGTGCGGTAACGCCGGGGCGTTGCTCCGAGCGGTTGATGGATCGCTCGCAAAAACGACAGGCGATGTTGCAGCCCGGCGAGACGGGGAGATGGATGCGCCCCTTCTTGTTGGGCTTGCCGAGCGCAAAGCAGGGATGCTTGCTTGAAAGCTCGTTGAGCCTACAGCTCGGCGCGGGTGCCAGCGTGCTTGCTTCTTGTAAGGTGAGTTCAGTAATAGTCATCGTTTCTTTTCCTTAATCCCCGGCGAGAGACCGGCTAAACATCCTATACATACGTCAATGGCGGTCGCAGCACATTCGATCAGCTGGTTGAGCGCTGGACACAAACAACACCTCTTTACTCCTTATCCAAAAGCCCGCTGCTTGCAAGCTCGGTCAGAATCTCGTCTACAAAGCCGCGAGCCTCGAATACGCGTAGGCCACGTGAGATTACGTAGGCTGAGGCTCCGGGGCCGATCTGCGCGGTAACGACAGCATCGCAATCATGCAGCAGTGCGAGAATCGTATCGAAGGAGCTTGTGTCGTGACCCTCTCCATGGCAAGAAGGGTCGCTCTCGCGTGACTCGACATAGGTGTAGCTATCGCCCTCGATGCGGACGATATGGAAGTGCTGAGCATGTCCAAAATGCTCCTGCACCACCTTGCCGTCCCTTGTTGTTACTGCTACCAGATGTGACATAGCCCCTCTCCCTTACGCTTACCAGTGTGCCCCCCGAATGTTTCAAGTGCGCTAACAGGACGTGAAATCAATGCTGTGAAATCAGGCATAGGTAGCCAAAACCACGTCGTAGATATCCTCTATGACGCGCAGGCCGCCGCTGTAGCCTACGTAGTTTGTTGTGAGCACGAGGCGATAGGGAGAGGGTGCGGATGCGGAGAGGAAGTCGCAGTCCTTCTCCTTTGCGAGCTCCTTGTCCCAGCCGCTGCCGATGATGAGGCCGCGCCCGCTGTGCTCTATGGAGCGTATCGCGTTTTGGGCAGCTCCGGCGTCCGGGTCGAAGGTCACAGGGATCGTGCGCTTGTCGGAGGTTGCAGCAAGGTTTGCGGCTACGGACTCCTGAAACTCCTCGGGGGTGTTGTCCACGATAAACTGCTCCTTAGGCACAATGCCGACCTCATGGAGCAGGAACTTCGACAATCCCAGCACGTAGCCCGCATCGTGCAGGATATGCACGTAGCTCGGCAGACCGTAGCGGAACTCGAGCAGGAAGGTTGCCAAGTTGTCGATCTCCTCGTAATAGGCGTATTCCTCGCGGATGATAAAATCCTTGAGGTGCTGCTCATCGACCTCGACGCCCTGCTCGCGTGCAAAAGCGGCAACGGCCAAAAGAAAGCGGGTCGTCTCATTGGCACCGATGGGCGTGTAGGGGAACTGCACAAAGGGCTGCCCGTACTTCTCCTCAAGATGCTCCACGATGGGCAGGCCATACCAGGGTGAGACAAGAACATTGAAGCGTGCTGCGGGGATGGACTTCCACTCTTCGACACCACCGCTCAAAGGACCGAAGAGGATGTTGACCTTAAACCCAAGCACCTCAAGCAGACGCCGATACTCAAGGAGGTTGCCCTTCCAGAACGGATCCTGATAGGGAACAGAGGCAAAGAGGTTGACAAGACCAAGATCGCTGCGCGGCAGAAAATCCTCTACGAACTTGTCGACAAACTGATCGATGATGGCGTTGACCACGTTTGCGTGTGCCACAAAATTATTGGACTTGAAGCCAGCCGTCTCTACGTAGACAAGCGGCTTGCCGAGCGCGGTGAACTCCCCCACGACGCTGCCAACGTCATCGCCCACAATGTCAGAGGTACAGCCCGTGAGGATGACCTGCAGGTCAGTGTCGAGAATCTTATAGGTGTTCTCGACGATGGAGCGCAGACGCTCAATGCCGCCGAAAACGACCTCGGTCTCGCTGAAGTTGGTACAGGGCGAGGTGTAGCCGCCCGCGTAGCCGGTCGAGCGCTCGAAGAAGCCTTGCACCATGGTGCCGCAGCCCGGTCCGCTGTGCAGGATCGGCACGGCGCGTGGGATGGCTACGACGCTCTGCAAAGCCCCGATGGCGCAGGTATAGCGCTCTTGTTCGATGAAAGATGACATCTCAGTTAGCTCCCAGGAATGTGAAGGTTGGCTGATCAAGCCACCATTTTGTATACGGATTGATGGCGTGGCGCTCGAGATTTTTCACAAACTCGTCATTCTCAAGGGTCTCGAGTATCCGCTCGCCATAGTTGACGAGGCCGGAGTATCCCATGCCGTAATGCTCGTCGCCTATGAGCAGGGAGGGGATGCCGAGTTTCGCACCCCAGAGCGTCATGCCGCCGTGGCGCGCAAGCAGGATGTCAGGGCGAATGCGCGTGAGCATGTTGACGAGCTCGAACTCCTGCTTGTTGCACACATTGAAGTTGGGCACGTTGCCGTAATCGCGCACCGTATGGGCAAGCGCGTCGGACTCATCGGCCTCAATGTCATTAATGGGGTCGTGGTGGAAGATAGCGGCACCCTGCGCCTTGAGGCCGAGCTCGCCCAGCAGGGCAAGCAGCGAGTGACCGTGCCCCGCCCCAGCTGTCACGTAGGCGGTCTTACCAACAAGCTGTGCGCGCAGCTCCTCTATGCGTGACAGGTACTTCTCGCGCTCCTCGGCGATGATCTGCTCCGCAACCTCAGGCTTGCCGAGAAGTTCTCCCAGCTCGCGGAGCCAGCGGTCGGTTGCCGGCACGCCGTAGGGCGGCGAGGTACGGATGGCCTTCACGCCGTATTCCTGCTCAAGCACCGAGCTCATGTAGGAGCCGAGAGTGGAGCATGCCTGCACAGACGCGATAGCTTCAGAAGCATGCGCGAGTGAATCCACCGTGGAGTAGGGCGTGATGTAGTTGGCTTCGATACCAAAACGGTTGAACCAGGCGGAGAAGATGTCGCTCCCCCAGAAGTTGATGACGTTGATGACGGGGCGGCGGATTGCATTGCCCTCGGCATCCAACGCGGGCGGCTTGATGATCTTGCGAGCGATACCGTGATATCCGGCGTCAAAGCCCGTCGTCCAGACCTTCGAGCGAAAACCCTCACAGAAGATAGCAACCACGGGGATGCCGATCTCTTCTTCCACAGCGTCTGCAACGCCCTCCACGTCATCCCCGATGATGCCGGAAGCGCAGGTCGTGATGATGAAGATCACGTTGGGATGATCGCGCTCAAAGACGCCACGGATCGTTGCTGCAAGTTTCTCGTTGCCGCCAAAGACCGTCTCGTCCTCGGTCAGATTGGTCGTATACACGTGGCGCGCTGTGGGCTTGGTGATGCCGCGCAACGGTGCGTTAACGCGGTAGGTGAAGGCAAACTCGTGGAGACAGGTGCTGCAACCCACTGGTCCATGGCTTATGACGGCACCGTCCTGCACGAGTGTGACCATACAGGCCGCATTGCTCGTTGAGCAGCCAAGACACTGCGAGAAGCTGCGCTTGCGCTCCTGGATGGTGCCGCAGCGTGACTGCGTGACAAGCTCTTCTGCTGTGCCCTCAAAGCCGGTGATGGTATTAAGACGTATCTCGCGCACAGCGACAGCTGGTAAGCTCAAGTTTACTTCAGGCATTTTTTGATCCTCTCTCTATGTGATGCAATGTGCCAGACACACAGCCCTTGCCCCGCCCCGGTGCTCGGCTGATCCCTTCTCTCATATAGCTTCCCCGGAACCACCGCGGAGCTCTCCGCTCTCGATGGCAACGAGCTGGTCTGCCCAGGATGCTGCCCAGTCCTTAAGCTCCCCGGGTTCGAGCGGCGCGGGCACCGTCGACTCGGTGTGCTCGTCTATGCGGCGGGCAAGCTCGCGGTACACGCCAGCCTGCTCGCTATCCGGTGCCGCCTCGATGGTTGTCTTGCCCGAAAGTTCGCTCTGGGTAACCGTGATGGAGCGGGGCACGTATTGCATGACCTGCGTATGCGTGCGCTCCACAAAGTCATCGATGATCTTGCGCTGGTAGGGGTGACCCATGCTGTTTGCGATGACGCCACCAAGCAGGGCACCGCCTGCGTTACTGTATTTCTGGATGCCCTTAAAGAGGTTGTTCGCCGCATAGATGGCCATGAAGTCGGCACTCGATACGGTAAACACGTGCTGCGCTATCCCCTCTCGGATAGGCACCGCAAAGCCACCGCAGACCACGTCGCCGAGTACGTCGTAAATCACGTAGTCTAAATCGAGCTCCTCGAAGATTTTCTGCTGCTTGAGCAACTGCACCGCCGTGATGATGCCGCGCCCTGCGCACCCCACCCCAGGAGCCGGACCGCCCGCCTCGACGCAGTAGATATTGTTGTAGCCGGTGAAGATGGCCTCATGAGCGTCAACCTTATTCTTCTCACGCAGCAGGTCAAGCACGGTTGGGATGTAGGTGCCGTCACGCAAGGTGTTGGTCGAGTCCGCCTTGGGGTCACAGCCAAATTGCATGACGCGGTAGCCCTGGTCAGAAAGCGCAGCGGAGAGGTTCGAGGTTGTGGTTGACTTGCCGATCCCCCCCTTACCGTATATTGCTATTTGCTTTAGCTTTTTTGTCACGTTTGAACCTTCCTTCTGTTCCGTTGGGCTTTGGTGCAATAGAAAACGGCCTCGAGATCGCTCTTGGCCGCAGGCTGTGCTGGTGGAGATTTGTCTGCCTTCACTCCGCTCTTACGGACTCCTCCACATGCCAAGATAGCCCGTAACCGTGGGCTCTGTGCCTCTCTGTGACCAGGGCATCATGCCGTGATTACGACAGCGCATGCGAGCACCGCCCAACTTGAGCGCCGTGACAAAGATTTGTGAACATCGAACACTGAGCACGGATTGCCTTTCGCTGTTCCTTCTAACTAATACTACTAAGCTTATAAGTTTCCTAAGCGTTCTCATAGAGTACGGCAAGTACCGCCCTCTGTCAAGTTGCCAATTCTGTCGTTGACCTGAGGGTTCCGAGGGCGTCACTCAAACAGCCCCTTGCTCAGGTAGCGGTCGCCGCGGTCGGGGAGGACGGTCACGATGTTGACGGGGGTCTCGGCGCTGGCAACACCCAGGAGCACCAGTTCGTTCGCCAGTTCAAGAGATGCCCACACCGCCGCGCCGCTTGAGCTACCAGCGATTATTGCCTCCTGGCGCGCCAACAGCTTGACGACGGCAACGGCGTCACGGTCGGTGACCTTGATTACCTGATCGACAAGGGACATATCCATCGTAGCGGGCGTGAAGTCATTGCCGATTCCCTCGATGTCGTAATCACCATGCTCCCCTCCCCCGATGGTCGAACCGACCGGGTCCGCCAGCACGCCTCGGATGGCGGGGTTGCGCTCCTTGAGGTAGCGCACAATACCGCTGAAAGTTCCGCCACTCCCGGCACCGGCGACAAAGTAATCCACCTTGCCAGCAAGGTCGCGGTAGATCTCAGGCCCCGTGGTTGCATAGTGCGCCAAAGGATTGACGAGGTTCTCGAACTGCTTCAAGGAGATCGAACCGGGTATCTCATCAAGAAGTTCCTCGACCTTGCGGCAGGCTCCGAGCATGCCTTCTTTACGTGGGGTGTTGATGACTTCTGCTCCCAGCGCACGCATGAGGCTTTGCTTCTCAGCGCTGAACTTGGTTGGCACAACAAAGATGATGCGGTATCCGCTTCCAAATGCGGCTGTCGCGATGCCAAGACCCATGTTGCCCGCAGTTGCCTCGATGATGGTTCCGCCGGGAGCAAGTTTGCCGCTTGCTGCGGCGTCTCTGAGCATGAACTGCGCCACGCGATCCTTCACGCTGCCGCCGGGATTATCGTACTCCAACTTGGCGTAGATGTTCACGCCCTCAGGCTTATCAAGGTTGCTGAGCTTGAGGAGGGGCGTGTTGCCGATGAGCTCGGTTATGTTTTCATAGATAGGCCTGGGCACAGGCGAGACCTGCCCTGAACGTGTAGACTCGCCCACCTGATCCTGACGGTTAGAGCCTACTGCTTCCTCTGCAACTGCCATGATGACACCTCCTTGATCTTTTGGATCCCCCAGAAAACGCTTAGCTTACAAGCTGTTGATTCTTGAACTTTTGTAAACATATATGTTTACTATATTTACAGCATATAGATTAGCAAACTAAAAGGAAATGTCAAATCACTGCAAGTGCGTGCCGCAAGTGTGCGAAAATGGAGCTATGCTACGAACGGTAACCATGGGAATCGAAGGTATGACCTGCGCCGCATGTGAGAGTCGCATCGAGCGGGCGCTTCTGGCTGTGCCCGCAATCACCTCAGCAGAGGTGGCACTCAAAACGAGAAGTGCGCGGATCAGCTACGACGATGACTCCCTCACCCCCAATGACATTGCTAGCGTGGTGGTGGCTCTAGGCTACAAAGCAACTCTTTACGAAGCACCCCCCACAACAAAAGCACCCTCACAGAACCAGTCGGTTGTTGGTGCGTTGCTCCTCGCCTTTGCTGTCTTTTTCCTGCTGCAATCCTTTGGTATAACGCGTTTGTTCACCTCCTTTCCCCTTGCTGAGACGGGCATGAGCTACGGGATGCTGTTCATCATCGGGCTCGTGACCTCCGTGCACTGTATCGCCATGTGCGGCGGCATTAACCTCTCGCAGTGTCTGCCCAGCGGCGAGATAGGGCAGGCAAGCGGCACAACAACCTTCGTCCCCTCTGCGCTCTACAATCTGGGACGGGTCGTCTCCTATACCCTTATCGGCGGTCTCGTTGGGGTGCTCGGCTCGGTATTGAGCTTTACTGACAGCATGCGCGGCATTGTCCAACTTATTGCCGGTGTCTTTATGGTCATCATGGCGCTCAAGATGCTCGGTGTCTTTCCTGCCCTCGACCGCTTTGACATCCGTCTGCCGCGCGCCCTTACTAGGCGCACGCAGGATGCAGCCGCACGCAGCGCGAGCCCTCTTATAATCGGGCTCCTCAACGGCTTTATGCCCTGCGGCCCTCTCCAGGCCATGCAACTCTATGCGCTCTCAACCGGGAGCTTTACCTCCGGTGCGCTTGCCATACTCGTATTCAGCCTGGGTACGGTGCCCCTGATGTTCGGGCTCGGGGCGCTCGGCTCCGCCTTGGGCAAGGCATTCACGAAGCGCGCCATGGCGGTTGGTTCCGTGCTCGTCCTGACGCTGGGACTCATCATGTTTTCGCAGGGCATGAACCTGAGCGGTATGAGTATTCCCCTGCTCGGGGGTTCGGGCGGCTCAGGCGGGGAGACAAGCCCGGTCGTCGTTGTCGATGGCGTGCAGGAAGTGAGCTCCACGCTTGAACGCGGGAGCTATCCCGTCTTACAGATTGAGTCGGGAGTGCCGGTAAAATGGGTTATCGAGGCACCCGAGGGCAGTATCAATGGGTGCAACAATGCCCTCGTCATACCCGAATATGGGATCGAGTACCAATTCAAACCGGGAACCAATATCATCGAGTTCATCCCAACCAAAACGGGAACCTATTCCTACAGTTGTTGGATGGGAATGATACGCAGCACTATTACCGTCGTATGAGAGGACTGGATTACATGGAGAAGACACGTACGATAAGGCCAAATCTGTTCACCCTTATCGCTAGTTGTGCGCTTTCTCTTCTGCTGTTTACGCTGACCGCCTGCGAGCCGCTTGGCGCGGGCGGCGCAAATACCAGCAGTACGGGCGGAAGCAGCGCAACGGGCGGCGACACCTCCCAGCAGGCGGCGGGCAGCGGCAAACCAGCCTCAGCGGCTGCGGCTGTGACGGCTGCACCTATAGCGGATACCGACCTCGTCATCCCTACCTCTGAGGTCTCCAGCGTCGCGCACTTCTACCCTGTAACGGTCGACGGCACACAGCTTGAGGTGCTCGTTGTTAAGGCGCCCGACGGCACGGTTCGCACGGCTTACAATACCTGCCAGGTCTGCTATGACTCGGGAGCCGGCTATTACCTCCAACAGGGCAATGAGCTCGTCTGCCAGAACTGCGGCAACCACTTCAAGATGAACGAGGTTGAAGTCGCGGTTGGCGGTTGCAACCCCGTGCCGATCTTTGCTGAGGACAAGGTCGTAAGTGACGCCACGATTACTATCCCCCTCGCAAGCCTGCAAAAGGCGCGGGGCATCTTTGCCAACTGGAAGTAGGCGCAAACAGAAGAGTGCCGCATGCGCTGTGCAGCGGCACTCTTCTGTCAACTACCTCGATAAGACACGGGGGTGAGGGGTTATGCAATCGCCTCTTGCGCGGCGGCTTTCTGGCCGGCTATGCGGCCGTTGACCAGGCAGTCAGCTGTGGCGCAAGAACCCAGACGGCAGGCCCCGTGGACGCCACCTGTTACCTCACCTGCTGCAAAGAGTCCGGGGATCTTCTTCAGGCTGACGTTGAGCACCTGTCCATCAGTATCGGTCTTGACGCCGCCCATTGTATGGTGAACCTTGGGCCAAACGCGGGTCGCAATAAAAGGTGCTTGCTCTATGGGCACGGTTGTCGCCGGAAAAACCTTACCAAAGTCGAGATCCTCACGTGCGCGGATAAAGTCGTTGTAGCGCGCCATCTCCGCCTTAAACGCATCTACCGGGATGGAGAACTCCTGCGCGAGGGCGTCCAGAGAATCAAATTCCCAAGTGATCCCTGCCTTGATCGCGGCATCAAAGAACTCCAGCGCCCAATCGGGGATATTGCGCTTGTCGACCACCTGGATAAGCGGCACGCCGTTTGCCAGGATAGCCTCTGAGTATTGTTTGCGATCGGTCAACTCATTGACCACCCGCTTACCGCTCTGCGGGTCGATGCTCGGAGAATAACCCGCATTTGCGTCGATGAAGCTCGGACCGGCACCATAGCCAACCTCGTCAGGGCTGCACCAGGGACCTAGCTGTATCCAATCAAGATGCACCGGCAGCGCCCCCGTTGCAATCGCGGCCTGGAGGGCATCGCTGGTAGCCCCCGGCTGATTGGTGCAATCAACTGTCTCATCGATATACGGAACATGCTGCATGCGCCAGAGGAGGTCGCTGCCAAAACCACCGGTTCCCAGGATCACTGCTTTTTTTGCCTTTATGAAGCAGGGGCTCCCTGTAGAGCCGTCATTATCAACTGCCCCATCGTGTACCTTTGCACCTATGACACGTCCATCTGCGTCAGTGATAAGGGCTGTGAGCATACGGTTGGTCTCGCCAAAGACTCCCAATTCGTTCAGCTTGGTATGCAGCGCGCTTACGATCGAGCCGCCGCCATGCTCCTTGGGATGAAGGGTTCTCAAGACGGAGTGTCCGCCATAAGGGATGGGCTCGACGATACCGTCGGCATTCGTCTGCCAGGCAACTCCTAAGACATCCCGCGTCCATTCCCAGGTCTCGTTGGACTTCTCGGCTAAGGTGCGGCACTTCTCTTTGTCGTTGAGGTTCAGGCCGGCGATCAGCATATCGTTCACATAGATATCGACACTGTCTTTGATGCCCAGTGCCTTTTGTCCCTCAGAACCACAGACGGCAAAATCTCCATCCGCTATGGTTGAGTTTCCGCCAAGGATGCCCATCTTCTCTATCATCTTCACATCGGCACCGGCGATCTTGGCTTCATAGGCAGCGGCAGATGCGGCATAGCCGCTCCCCACAACCAACACCTCACACTCTTCATCCCACGCTACGTCTGCGCCCCCGGCATTCGTGCTGCCGGAATCGTTCTTCGTCCGGGGAGCACAGCCTGAAAGCGCCGTTGCGCCAACTACAGCACTACCGGCAATACACAGGTTCCTGATAAAGCTACGCCTGTCGATTCCCTCTTGCTTCATGGTATTCATTATCTGCCCCTTTCTTATGATTCTCCGTTCGATGTATGAAATCATCTTTATTTTGCAGACAATGAGGGCTCTGCGCATCACTAAAAAAACACGAATGACGATTTCATTAGTTTTTAACGACATCTTTTGTCATACTTATCAAGTCAGGTTTTCACGATGCAATCAAACGCGCGTCAATGAGCGGGGGGTGTATGGACAAAGGCAAAATACTCCAGCCAGAAAGTCGTCTGCACGCTCTTGTTGAGGTGCCCGCACTTAAATACCTGGGATTCTCTTTGCTCCTGGCCTGGCGCTACTGTCTTTGGTTCGTACCCCAGATATTTGGGGTAACGCATCTTCTGAACGACGTTGTTACGCTCTCTTGGCTCATAGACCTCGCTTCGTCGGTTATCGCATTCTTTCTGATTCCCCTGATCCTGGGGAGAAAACGCCACCTCTCCGATTATCGCCCCGTGCTTCCCCTTGCATCGCTTGCCGCTGGTGCTGCAACAGGCGGGCTTACCCTCTATGCGGGAAACACGGGCTCTCCCCTCTCCGCCTCTGTCTGCGCCGCAGTTCTGGGCGTGTCCGCCGCGGTTCTCTGGCTGCTGTGGGGGGAGCGCTATGCGCACACAAGGGCAAACTTCTCAATCAAGCATATCGCTCCGGTGTTGGGTCTTGTTACCCTTGCTGCGCTCGCGCTCGCAAGTTTTCTACCCACACCTTCGGGCGTCATCTTTGTCACGGCTCTCCCCCTCATCTCAGGCGGTATCCTCTTCTTCACGCGAAGGTCGGCCGCAGATGAACCGTTCCCTCCCCTCTTGCCCAAAAATACTTCCCGCGAAGCGCTGAGGAATATCATCGTCGTCTGCCTTATATCCTTTGTTACCAGTGCCGCCTGCTACTTCCTCGTCGCCATTATTCCGTGGGAAAGCCTCCCGGGCACCATCGAGAGCTTTACCTATGGTGTTGCCGCCGGGGCAATCCTCATTCTTGGCATCGCCGCGATAAGCACCCTCTTTGTTCGCACCCATGCCATCTTCAAGCTCTTTCCCTGGCTGCTTATACTCACGGTGGTTTCTTGTGCGCTCTTCCTCTTTGAAGAAGATCTTGCACTCGTGCCCTTTATCCTGTCCGTTGCCATTTCGTCGGTGATCGAGGTCTTGCTGGTGATGTACTTTGGCGTGCTCACCCTCAAAGGTTATGTTCCGCCCGCCCTGGCCTTTGGTCTGAGTTGTGGCTTCATACGCCTGGGAATCATACTGGGCAACGCTCTGGCAATCTTCTACGAGAGAACCCCGGGGCTCCTGGACGCCTCCCCCAAGCCAACGGTATTCCTGTTCATCTGCGTCTTGGTCGCCCTGCTCATCCCGCTGATACGACAGGAATATGGGATCGCCGCCCTCACCAGCGTTGCCTCAAGCGATTTGGAGGTGGATCAGGTCTGCACTGATGTCTCAGAGGAGTTCGGTCTTTCCGAGCGCGAATCAGAGATACTGCGCCTTATCGCACGTGGCTACACCGGCACAACCATAGCCGAGCGCCTCTTCATATCACCCTATACCGTGAATACCCATCTTCAGCATATCTATGAGAAGATGCAGATCCACAAGCGGACGGAGCTCTTCAAGTACCTCAATACTCGGTAATGTTAGCAGGGTGAACGCAGATCTTCAGCTAGTTGCGGTATACTGCAAATGCTGCGGATGTGCGTTATCTATGATTTACTTATAAGTTTGCTATACTAAGCACGAGCAGCACGCATCAACAGAAAGAACCCGGCACCAATACCTAAGGACTTGATCATATCTGTCAGCTTTTCGCCTTTACCGCAGCAAACCCTCTGACCATCAATCCTCTGATCGGGGAGTTCTTCACGCATGCAGATGAGAATCCTGATGGCTGGGGTTATGCTGACTTCTCTTCAATGCCAAACACCGTCATAACAACACCACAACGCGCAGACACCAGCGATGAGGCGGCTCAGCTACTTGCGCATCCCCTCAAGGTGACCGACGCCCTCGCACACATACGCAAGGCGACGATAGGACACATCGAAGCAGCCAACTGCCACCCTTTCGTAGCGCAGGACGCAACGCAGCGCAGCTGGACCCTCATGCACAAGGGCACCGTCTTTGGCTATGACCCGCTCAGCCCCTATGCACGAACCCAAGCGGGCAGCACAGATAGTGAGCGTGTGCTCCTCTATCTCATCGACCAACTGAACCTTCGCGTGTTGGAGCTCGGGGTGCCCCTCAATGCAGACGAGCGCTTTGCGGTCTTCTCAGAGGTTACCGCAGCCATGAGCCCGGGCAATGCCCTGGCTCTGATTGTCTTTGATGGGGAGCGTTTTTTTGTGTATGCCAATTATGAGGGAGCGCTCCAGATGGCTTCTTTTGACCACGGTATCGTGCTTTGCACCTCCGCGCTGAGTGCAGCCACACTCGATACCCCAGCCCCCGCGCTGAGCTTCAAACCGATACCCCTCTGCACACCCTTTGTGCTTGCAGCGGGTTCCCTCGTGCGCTTTGGTGCGAAGAACAACCACGTGTACACCCCCCGCGATGAGGACACGCGCTACCTCTACCAGGATTACGCTGCTCTGTAACATTGCGCGCAGCTCTGCAACAACGCCTCCCCCTCAAAATAAGACGCGCACGTGGTCTCGTTCGACCACGTGCGCGGATCCCTCAAATGACGCCCCTTGAGGAGCTGATGATCAGAATGCCGGAACTACGGCACCCTTGTATTGCTCTTCGATGAACTTCTTAACATCCTCGGTCGTCAGTGCGGCATACAGTGCCTGGACGGCTGGATCATCCACTCGGTCACTCTTGACTACGATGATATTGGCATACGGCGAGTCAGCACCCTCACGGAAGATGTTGGTGTTGGGGTCGATGCCAGCTTCGATGATACGGTTCGTGTTGGTGATATAGGCATCAAACTCATCGCCCGAGCGAGCTATGATACCCGCATCAAGCTCGACTATCTGGATGGGTTTCGTGTAGCTTTCGATGTCATTGACGGTGGTCGTCACGGGGTCGATGGTGGACTTCAACTTGATAAAGCCATTCTTCTCGAGAATGACGAGCGCGCGGTACTCATTGGTTCCATCGTTGGGGATGGCTATGACCGCATTCTCGGGCAGCTCCTCCTTGGAGGCATACTTCTCGGAATAGGCACCGATCGGCTCTACGTGAATGCCTCCGACACTGACGAGGTCAAACTTCTTCTCGGCAACTATCGAGTTGAGGTAGGGCTCGTGCTGAAAGTAGTTCACGTCAATCTCGCCATTCTCGGTCTGCTGGTTAAGCGAGCTCTCGTCGGTGGGGACGATGATCTCAAGCTCGATCCCTTGCTCGGCGAGGGTAGGCTTAATAAACTCCAGTATCTCTGCATGGGGTACCTGCGCGGCGCCGACCTTGAGGACGACGGTCTCTTGCTTATCGGTCTCGGTTGTGGCTCCGGCGTCGGTTTTCGCACCCTCATCGCTGGTCGCCGGGGTGCTTGAGCAGCCTGCCAGCACGAAGCTGGCAAGTGCGAGTATGAGCAGGGGCGTCAGTATCTTACGTAAACGTTTCATGTTTCTTCCTCATATCCTCTTGTGACCGTTTCCCACGGTCGGTGTTTTGATTATCAGACAATTCTCGTGCGAGCGCAGCCTTCGGCCGCTCTCTTCCTACATCGTTGCAATGCCCCGGTTAACCCGGGGTAGTGCATTCGACCGGCACTCCCACGCCGAAGCAGCTGCCCTGTCCTGGTGTCAACAAAGAGCGTACTCATAGGTGCCTCTTCCTTACGACATGCTTGGCCCAGATGTCTCCACCAATCTGCACGAACTCCACTATGACGATCAACACTAGAACCGCGGCTACCATCATGTGCGTAAGAAAGCGGTTCCAGCCAAAGCGCACCGCTACATCGCCCAAACCTCCTGCACCAAAGAACCCAGCAAGCGCGGTGACGCTGATAACGGCAATAATCGCTATGGTGAAGTTGCGGATAAGACTCGGCAACGACTCGGGCAGGACAACCTTGAACATAATCTCCCAGGTGCGTGCTCCGATAGACTTTGCCGCCTCAACCTTGCCACGCGGAACCTCCAGGAAGCTGCTCTCGACCATGCGCGCAAACATGGGCACACAGGTGAGGGTAAGCGCGATGATAACAGCTGCCGGACCCCATGATTTGCCCACGATGAGCTTCGCAAGCGGCATGGTCAGGATGATGATGACCATGGAGGGCAGAGAGCGCAGAGCGTTGATGATGGCACCAAATACCGCATTGAAGACCCTCAGGGGGCGCAGGCCATCGCGCTGCGTGAGAAAGAGCGCCACACCAAGCAGGACGCCGAAGATCGCCATGAGCACTGTGGTAAAGACGGTCATGAACAAGGTGTCTCCGATGGCCGGAAGAATGACCTTCCAGGTATCGAGGGTGAAGACTTTTTTGATGACCTCGATCATATTCCGCTGCCTTCCGTCAGTGCGCCGGCGGTAAGATTGCTGTTAACCTTAACGAATACCTGCATCGTGTCACTCGTTGGATTGGTGAGCACCTGAGCAACGGAGCCCTGCTCGACGATGGAGCCAGCCTCGAGCACAGCGATGTGGCGACAAGCGTATTTGACTACTTCAAGTTGATGGGTCACGACGATGATCGTAAGCCCGAGCTTCTCGTTGATACTCCTGAGGAGATCAAGTACACTCAGGGCAATCTGCGGATCGAGGGCAGAAGTAGCCTCATCACTTAAGAGCACCACAGGGTCATTAGCAAGCGCGCGGGCTATGCCCACACGCTGCTTCTGTCCACCAGAGAGCTGTCCAGGGAAAAACGATATGCGGTCACTGAGGTCGACGAGTTCGAGTATCTCATCCACACGCCGTGCGATATCTGCACGGTTCAGCCGGGCGACCTCAAGCGGAAAACTCACATTGCCGCGCACCGTGCGCGAGTCAAGCAGGTTGAACTGCTGGAATATCATGCCGAGCTTACGTCTGAAGGCAAGGAGCTCGTCGTGTGCGAGAGCTGTTATCTCCTGCTCTCCCACGAAAACCGACCCGGAATCCGGCTCTTCGAGACGGTTTATGCAGCGCAGTAAGGTGGATTTTCCCGCTCCGGAAAAGCCCACAATGCCAAAGATATCACCCTTCTCGATCTCGAGGTTGATATCTTTGAGTACCTCAATCTGCTCCTTCTGTGTAGAGAAGGTTTTATAGAGGTGCTCAATGCGTATGAAGGCATTGTTTGACACGTGTTTAGCTCCCTGTCCGTTTTCCGCTACCTGTCCCCCGAGTAATCATTGTTAGTAATCTTATAAGTTTGCTATACTTATGAGACGATAGAGTAACAGAGCTTGCGCCCGCTGTCGAGAGGAAGTTGGGTGAGTTGTTTGAAATTAGGTAAACGAAGAAAGGAACAGCATGTCTTCTGAACACGAACTGCATATTGATTCTCTCGTGCTACACGCACCGGGTGATGGCGACCAACGCTTTGGCGATGTGGTCGTACCCATACATCTGACCACGACATTTAGACAAGACGCCCCCGGGCATCCCCCTGTCTACGATTACTCACGAGGCGGTAACCCCACCCGTCAGGTTCTGGAGGATCACATAGCCCTCCTCGAAGGCGGAGTTGCGGGATACGCCTTTGGTTCTGGCATGGCGGCGATAACCGCGGTGCTCAGCCTCTTCGAGCCCGGCGACGAGATACTCGTGCCCAACAACATCTACGGGGGAACCTATCGGGTCCTCGAGCGCTACTTCAAGCGCTACGGGCTTGGCTATGCCTTCGTCGATGTGAGCTCGCCAACGGCAGTGGCTGCAGCCTTCTCGCCGGCCACCAAGGCGCTGCTCTTCGAGACGCCCACCAATCCCCTGCTCTCCATTGCAGACATCGCGGCGCTGTCCGCAGTCGCCCACGCACACGGGGCACTGGTCATCGTGGACAACACTTTTCTCACGCCCTACCTGCAGCGTCCGCTTGCCCTCGGCGCTGACATCGTCGTGCACAGCGCGACCAAATACCTCGGCGGACACAGCGACGTGCTCGCCGGACTTGTCGTCACAGGCGACCGGGATCTCGCCCAACGCATCCACTTCATCCAATACTCGACCGGCGGCGTCCTCCCTCCCTTTGACTCCTACCTCCTGCAGCGCGGCATCAAGACGCTCGGCCTGCGTGTTGAGCGGCAGTCGGCATCAGCCGCCACCCTGGCACCCTGGCTTGCCGTGCACAAGGGTGTGGAGCAGGTATTCTATCCCGGTCTTGCCGGGCATCCAGGCAGCGAGGTGCACACGCGCCAGGCAAGCGGCGGCGGCGGGCTTATCGCCTTTACGCTGGAGAAGGGTCTCGACATCCGCGCCTTTCTCAAAGCGTTGCGGCTCATCACGCTGGCGGAGAGTCTCGGAGCCGTGGAGTCACTCATCTGCCACCCCGCCACGATGACCCACGCGTCCATACCCGCCCCCCTGCGTGC
>JAITOC010000015.1 GCA_031290175.1 Coriobacteriales bacterium
TTGGCGGCATCTTGGCTGATGACATGGGCTTAGGCAAGACCATTCAGGTATTGGCGTTGCTACAGGCGGCAAAAGACGAGGCAGCAACCAACAAGACAGCAGAAGACAAGACAGCAACCGGCAGCGCGGCAGCTCCCCGTACTTCAATCGTTGTCTGCCCGGCCTCGCTCGTCTTGAATTGGGCAGAGGAGGCTTTGCGCTTTGCTCCCCAACTTAAGGTTGCTCCGTTGATCTGCGCCACGCGCGAGCGTCATGCGCTGATCGAGAAATATGAACACTACGACCTGCTGGTAACATCGTATCACCAGCTCCAGCGCGACATTGCTAACTATAAAGACAAGCAGTTCCGTTTTGCCGTACTGGACGAAGCGCAGATGATCAAAAACCAGAACACCCACAACGCCAAGGCGGTTAAACTGCTGGAGGCCAACACCTGCCTGGCGCTCACTGGCACGCCGGTAGAAAACAGCCTGGCCGAGCTGTGGTCGATATTTGACTTTTTGATGCCGGGTTATCTGCGCAACTACAACCAATTCAAAAAGAAGTATGAGATGCCCGTAACCAAAAACCATGACGAGCTTGCCACAGAACGCCTGCGCTCGCTGGTGCGTCCTTTTATCCTCCGCCGCCTCAAAGGCGATGTGCTCAAAGAACTGCCGGAGAAGATCGAGACAGTATTGCGCGTGACCTTTGAGCCTGAACAGGAAAAGCTCTATCGAGCTACCTTAGCTCAGGCCAAAAAGGAACTGGCAGCTAAGCTGGCGGAGGCAACTGGCGGACAAGGGCAGATTGCCATTCTGGCAGCGCTGACGCGGATGCGCCAGATCTGTTGCAACCCAGCGCTTGTTTACGCCGATTACAAAGGCGGCTCAGCCAAATCCGATGCAGCCATGGAGCTTATCGAAAACAGCATCGAGGGCGGGCACCGCATGCTCCTTTTCTCACAGTTTACCTCGATGCTCGACTTGCTCGAAGACCAGCTTGATGCGCGTGGCATCAGGTATTTGCGGCTGGACGGCTCCACCCCAAAGATTGCTCGCCAAAGCCTGGTTACCGAGTTCAACTCCGGCGACGCGCCGCTCTTTCTCATCTCGCTCAAAGCCGGGGGTACCGGCCTTAACCTCACTGGCGCAGACGTGGTTATTCACTACGACCCCTGGTGGAACCTATCGGTGCAAAACCAGGCCACGGATAGAGCTCATCGCATCGGGCAGGAAAAGCGCGTGCAAGTCTTCAAGCTCATCGCCAGCTCCACAATCGAGGAGCGCATCCTCAAGCTCCAGGAGCAGAAGGCCGAGCTGGCCGAGACGGTCATCAAGGAGGGCGGCAACGCCTTCGAATCGCTCAAAGCCGACGACCTGCTGGCACTCTTTGCCGACTGATGCGTCGGCAAAGAGTAGTATCAACCATAAGCGAGAGGGCATGAGCAGGACACACTCCACCACTTCTCGCTTCGTTTCATCGGCACTACATGGATCGTCTCACAATGACGCGATTGCTTTATAATGAATGAGACGATTGGAGACAGGCCATGAGTAAGCCCCTGAGTGATCCCCTGTCAACCTGCCATTGTGTCAACATCCCCTGTCAACCTGCCATCGCGTCAACCTCCCTGTCAACCTGCGGGGTTCAGCTGTTGCGCTCACCGGGCTCCCACATACCTGACTTCTCGTAGGCGCTCACCAACGCGGTGGCCTTTTGGATTACCGTATCCTCGAAATCCAGAGTCTTGAGAAGTCGTATGGCGTTGCGGGTGTTTGTAGGGCCGGGGCGGAGACGATAGTCGAAATCTACACCCCTCTCCGTAACCTGCTCCTCAAAATGATAGTTAGCAAAGTTGCTGGCGAGAAGGGCGGGCAGCTCGATGTCGTGGGTTGCCACAAGGCAAAGGCAATCGAGCGGGGCGAGAGCTTGCAGGATGGCAACGCTGGCAGCTATGCGTTCGGTGGTGTTGGTGCCTTTTAGTATCTCGTCGATGACGAGGATGCAGGGGGCTTCGTGGGCGAGCGCGACGAGACGTCGGAGCGACTTTATCTCGGCGATGAAATAGCTTTCGCCGTTGACAAGGCTGTCACGGGCTGCCATGGAGGTGGCAACGAGGGTCAGACGGGCGCGGTAGCTCCGAGCTGGACAAGTATTGATGGTCTGTGCGAGGATGCCGCTGAGGGCGATGGCCTTGATGAAGGTTGACTTGCCGGAGGCGTTGGAGCCAGAAAACAGGCTGTCCTGTGTGAGGTCAACGGTGTTCGTAACTGGGTTGGTAAGCAAGGGGTGATAGAGTTCCTCCACCCGCACCGCACGGTCGTCTGTGAATGTGGGGGCTGTCCAAAACGGAAGGCTCTTGCGAAACGAGAGAACGGCAAGCGCCAAGTCGAGCTCTCCAAAACAGCGGTAGTATGAGCGGAACTCAGCATGATGCTGCACCATGAAATCCATCACGCGGTTGTATTGGCGCACCTGCGAGAGAAAAAGTATCCGGCTGTACTCTCGAAACGTGTCGAGCTCCGAAAACCACGCCTGCTGGCTCACCGCCCCGGTGAGTGCACCGCCTATGCGCCCAAACATCGCGCAACCTTCATCGATGCCGGTAAGTATAGGGTTGTGGAGAAGCGTGGCAGGCGCAGCAGCCTTGACGAGTGTCTGGTGGACGCGGCGCGAGCACCAAAGCATGGTGCTCAAAGAGCTGATAGCCCCTAGCGCGACCGAGGTTTTTCGCTTGGCAAGGTAGTGGATGGCAGCGTTAAGCGTGAAGGTGAGGATGAGACCCACTATACCAGCCGTGAGGTTGAACACGCACACCGCGACGAACACGAAGGGCAAGCAGGCGAGAGCTGGGTAGAGGTTTTGCAAGCGCAGGCGCTGCGATGGAGTGTCGTAGTTGAAGTCCACCAAGCCGTAGTTGTCGCTGGTGCCCATTGTGGCGAGGGTTAGTTGCAGGTCGAGACGCACGGCGGGGTTTGCCTCGAGATACGCGATAAGTTCTTCGCGTTGTGTCAGTGGCCGTGGGGTTGACGCAGCGTTGTCAGGGGCGGGACTATAGTGGTCAGGCAGATTGTCTGAATGTGTCAGGGAATGTGTCAGGGAATGTGTCAAGGAGTGCGCCAAGGAGTGCGTCAGGGAACCGAGTGCGTCAGTGGTGTCAGGGAACCGTATCTCTTGCTCTTGACACATCAGCTGAGAGCAGACCTCCTCTGTCAACACCGACGACCCGGACAACACAGGCTCATGCAGGACGGCGTAGAGACACCCCTGCCCAACGGCGGTCTGACAGGTGTCGAGTCGGTTGAAGACGCGGTCCATCTCGAGGTCGTCCCAGGTCTTGGCGTCGATGTGGTGTGGAGGATTCTCGTGCTGCAACCTCTGGCGCCAGTAGAGAGGGATATTCCTGAGGTCGCGGTTTTGGTCGTGCGTGGGCGCTACGCCAAAGCTCGCTTCAAGTTCGCGCCGCCGCTTCCGAGTCTGTTGTATACCGCTGATTACGAGATAGGCTGCAAGCGCGATGAGCGTCAAGACCACCAAAGCCACAATGCCGATATCGACCGCCAGACCACCGGACAGCGTGGAGCCTGCTATTCCCACAATCCCCAAACCCTCAACCTCCAAGACTTTCAGATTTATTATAGGGCACCAAATGCATTTATGTCCGCAGCAGGGGAGATTCTGGCACGAATCTACGAAAATGCGAAGTTTTTCCTGTAAATTTGTCCATTTTGAAGGATTTTTGGGGTGTTCTCTTGTTTTTCCAAGCGAATTTTTCGCATTTTCGTAAATTTGTGCCGCTTTTGGCTCCCTGGCGGGCAAACTGCTGGATATCCCGCAGGATGCTGCACGATATGCCGCGCTGGACGTCCCACAGGATGTCCCGCAGGATGCTGCACGATATGCCGCGCGGGACGTCCCACAAGATGTCCCGCAGGGTGTCCCGCAGGATGTCGCACAGGGTGCCAAACAGGATGCCCTGTAGGACGCCGCATAGGATGCCGAATAGAGGTGTCCTCACATACCTTACATAACCCGTTAGCAGCAAATCCCCCTCTCTTTGCCACACTGTGATACGATAGGTGTCATCCGACCAGCAGGGAGGCAGCAACATGGCGAGTACAGGACGTGGACCCTCTTGGAGGGACATCCTTAACGAAGTGGGACGACAGGCCGGCGGCTCAGGCAGCGGCAGTGGCTCAGGGGGCAGCAGCGGCTCAGGCAGCGGTAGCAGCAGCGGCTGGACAAACGGCCCCGGAAGACCGACGACGGTCACCAGTGCAGCAGTTTTCGAAAGGCTTGCTTCGCTGGGCAAACGCCTGCTCATTATCACCATAATCATCTTCCTGATCATACTCGTGCTCGCCTATTGGTGGTTCCATCCGCCCATAAACATCCACAGTACGGACACCTGGAGCTTTATCGCCATCTTTGTCCTGCTTCCCGCTTGGATTATCTTTATGACGCGCTCGTTCGCACATCGGAAGGGCACCAAGAAGCTTAAGCCTAACGCCAGCAAGGCCACGCTTTTTGGCAGGCTTGCGTTTGTGCCGGTAGCGGTTATCATCATCGTGCTCCTTGGTGCTCTTATATCGCTGCCGATCTTTCCCGGCAATGCGGAGCGCTATGCGCATATCCTGCAGACCGACGAGCTCGATTTTGCCTCCGACATTCAGGAGGTCGACTATTCTCAGATCCCCGTTATTGACCGTGATTCTGCGCTGCTTCTGGGTAACCGTGCCATGGGCTCGATTCCTGAGTACGTGAGCCAGTTCGAGATTTCCAGCCTGTACAGCCAAATCAACTACAGGGGCAACCCTGTGCGCGTCAGTCCGTTGGGGTACGCCGACTTTTTCAAGTGGCTCGCTAACCGCGAGGCGGGCATCCCTGCGTACGCACTTGTGAACATGACAACACAGGATGTCGAGATTGTGCACACGGAGGCGGGCATCCATTACACGCAGTCCGAACCGTTCTTTCGCAACGTGGATCGACATGTGCAGCTGAGCTACCCCTTCTATATGTTTGACCAGATAGCCTTCGAGATCGATGATGAGGGGCGACCCTGGTGGATTTGCCCGGTGCAGGATTTCACTATCGGCTTGTTTGGCGGCAAGACCATCTCGCGTGTTGTACTCGTTGATGCGGTAACAGGGGAGTGCACGGATCTTGCTGTGGAAGATTGTCCGCAATGGATCGACCGCGCCTATCCTTCTGATCTTCTCATAGAGCAATACAACTGGAGCGGTGCGTACACGGACGGGTGGCTCAACTCATGGATCGGACAAAAGGGAGTCGTCCACACCACGCCGGGAACCGATGGCCTGCTCGGCTACAACTATATCGCTAAGGACGATGACGTCTGGGTCTATACGGGCGTGACCTCCGCTACGTCTGACAACTCGATCGTCGGTTTTGTGCTCGTGAACCAGCGCACCGCAGAATCGCACTTCTACGCGGTGGCCGGTGCGACAGAGGATTCCTCCATGAGCTCGGCAGAAGGGCAAGTCCAGCATCTGCGCTATCATGCGACCTTCCCGCTGCTTCTCAACATCAATGGACAACCGACCTACTTTATGGCGCTTAAGGACGATGCCGGGCTTGTGAAGATGTACGCGATGCTCGATATACAGCGCTATCAAAATGTTGCCATTGGGGATACGGTCGCCGATTGCCAGACATCCTACAAGGCGCTGCTCGCCACGAACGGTGTTGAGGATCCCGATGCGGAGGTAATCACGCAGAAGGAGGCGTCAGGCACGGTTGCGCGCATCACGCAGGCGGTTGTCGAGGGCAACTCGCACTTCTACGTGCAGCTTGAGGGCGACACGCGCATATACGATTTTGCGTTGCCCGCGCTTATCGAGGTGGTCAGCGTTGAAGTGGGGGACAAGGTCGAGTTCCTCTATGAGGACGGCAAGCCAACCTGCAGGGTCGTGGAGCTCAGCTCCCACACACCCGCGCTCCCGCCCGTTGCCGAGAAGAGCGTCCCCGAGAGCGCATCAGGGAGCACAGCAGGAAGCACAGCAGGGAGCACAGCAGGGAGCACATCAGGGAGCTCCCCCGAGAGCGCAGCCCCACCCGGCACCGGAGACTGACTCTCTGAACAGAAACCTCGTAGCGCCGTCGCCGCTGTCGCCAAAAACGTCGGTTTGACTCAAGCGGGCTGCTCATATAGAATCTGTAGGTTCGTTTTCAAAGCCCCGTGAAACTTTGAGAATGCAACCCCTGAAGTCTTGTCAAAGCAAGTGTGCCATCGAATTGTTCGTGTCTGAGCAAAGCGCTCTCACAACGGCAGTTGAGCACGAAGGTCGATTGTCCAGGTCGGCTTGGCTGAAGCAGCGCTTCATCAATTTACGGAGGAATTACACGTGGGAACGTATTATGCAAAAACGGGCGAGGTGCCCCGCGAGTGGCTGCTGGTCGATGCAACGGATCAGGTGCTCGGTCGTGTGGCATCAGAAGTCGCCCAAATACTTAAAGGAAAGCGCAAGCCGCAGTATACCCCGCACGTCGATACCGGCGATTTCGTCGTCGTTATCAACGTCGATAAGATCAAGGTCACAGGCGCCAAGGTGACCGACAAGATCTACTACCGTCACAGTGGTTATCCGGGAGGGCTCAAATCTGAGACCTTTGCAGAGGCCATGGAAAAGCATCCCGAGCGCGTGCTTGAGCACGCAGTCAAGGGCATGCTCCCCAAGAACACCCTGGGTCGAGCCATGGGCATGAAGCTCAAGGTCTATGCTGGCCCCAATCA
>JAITOC010000094.1 GCA_031290175.1 Coriobacteriales bacterium
CTCGTGGTGGGCTCAGAGGTCATGCGCGCCATCACCGGCTGGGAGGCTACGGACTTCGTTGCCACCATGTCACACCCTGAGGCAGAGTACCCTTATGGCCTCACCCTCCCCGCCTTTGCGGGCATGTTCACACGGCTCTATATGGAGAAGTACGGCGTCACAGAGAAAGATCTCTCCATCGTAGGCGTGAAGAACCATGAGAACGCTGCACACAACCCCGTAGCGCATATCAAGTTGGTTCCAAACCTCTACGCCATCACCGAGGATACCGACGCCAACGTCATCAATCCCTACGTGGCAGAGCCCCTGCGCGTCTACCACACCTGCCCGGTTTCAGACGGAGCCGCCGCACTGGTGCTCACCGCCATGGATACCGACCGCAGCTTCAATCATGCGCCCGTGCGTATCGCAGGCGTTGGCCAGGCAACCGATACTCACGTGGTTGCCGAGCGCACCGACCCCACCGAGCTGTTTGCTGTGCGTCGCGCGGCTGAAATGGCCTACCAGATGGCAGGCATGACGCCGGATGACATCGATGTTGCCGAGCTGCACGACGCCTTCCAGATCCTCGAGGTGGCTGAAAGCGAAGAAGTCGGTTTCTTCCCCCGTGGAGAAGGTCATATCGCTGCACGTGAAGGCCGCACAAAGGTCACCGGCGACAAGCCCATCAACACATCGGGTGGCCTGAAGGCCAAAGGGCATCCCGTTGGAGCCACCGGCGTCTCTCAGGTGGTCGAGATTGTCCGCCAGTTGCGCGGCGAGGCCAACGGCCGTCAGGTCGAAGGCGCCAAGACCGGCCTGACCGTCAATTTTGGCGGCTTTGGAAACAATGTCGTGTCCCTGCTCTTGACCACGAAGGAGGTGTAGGCAGATGGAACTGAATGCATACAAATGCACGGAATGTGGAGAGTTGCATCATCCCCGGCATATGGTCTGCCGCGCCTGTGGCAACAGGGATTTTGAAGAGGTAGAGCTCAACGGTGAGGGCACCGTCCTCACGTGGACCCGCGTTTTCAATCTTCCCGAGGGTTACATGGTTCCCTATCTGTGCTTTGCGATCGTGAAGTTCGATGACACAGGCCTGGTGGTATCCGGTCGTATCGACAGCGACGATCCCCAGATTGGGATGCGCGTCAAATCAACCGTCGCCATCGTCAAGGAAACCGAAATCGACCACTATGGCTTTATCTTTGAACCCGTGGATTAATGTCTGAGTACAGGGCATATCGGATTGGAGAGCGACTCCGCTCCCTGCTTAAGGGAACGATATCCCATGGTCGGATTCATAGCGTCTTTGCACATACAGCGAACATCGAGGTCGATGGTTCGCTGTATGTGTTTTCTGCCGACAAAGGTGCCAGCGTGCGCAGTGTGGACATCCGCAGAGGGCTCGACTTTCTGACAAGCTCCCTTGAGGCAGGTCAACCGTGCTCGCTCACCCGCGAGGGCGCGCAGTTGGGACAGATTTACATCGACTTCAGCCATGCAGAAACCTGGACGCCAAAACTGCGCCTGGGTTGGCGCTCCATCTGCTCTGGCGCTGCGATCGACACCTATCTCGGCTTGCTCCAATCGCTGCATCGCAGCGCCGGTCAGCACAAGCACATCGATGCGGAATGGATACGACAGCTGGGGCATCCCGATCTGGCCGATGAGGCTACTCGGAAGTTGATAGGCCTCGGCCCGGGGCTTACGCCAGCTGGAGACGACATCGTGGCGGGAGCCCTTGCCGCCGCGAACCACCTGCTCCCCCGTGATGGTCTTGCCCTTGCCCTGGGGGCTGCCACAGCCGCCCGTGCAACAAAGACCACCGACCTGTCCCGACAGATACTCGAAGATGCCATCAGGGGAGATTATCATGAGTTCCTCGATGGCTTGGTTTACACGCTTGTCACAGACGACTCTGAGGGTATCGCGTACGCCCTCAGGCGGCTTCTGAGTATCGGATCGAGCTCGGGGAGCGACATGGCAGCAGGCATCGCAACCGTTCTGAGCGCGCTTCAGGAGACAAGAGAACCACGAAGACTGCACAGAACATGGAACTATAGAAAACAAGATCAACACCGGAATACAGGCCAGCTCCCTTTGAAGGCTGGCAATCCCCTACAGAACCAAAGTGAGGTGAATGTGTTGTGATAAAAAGAACTCTGGTCAGAGAGAACTTCTACTCAGATTCGGTCGCCCTTATGCGCATATCGAATAAGGTCTCGACCCTGCCCGATGTAGAAGATGTGCTGGTGGGCATGGCGACTGAACTCAACCGTGAACTGGTTGAGAGCCTCGGAGCCACGACCGATGAGGTTCGAGCAGCCAGCCCCAATGATCTGATCGTCACCGTAGTTGCCCAGAACCAGGAGGCTCTGGAGCGGGCATTTGAAGAGGTGGAGGCTCAGCTGACAAGAAAGCATGTCGAGTCTTCAGACGTTGAAGAAGCCCACTATGACTCCATCCGTGAGGTAGCGGGGCTCGAGGCGGGATACAACATGGCAGTGGTCTCGGTGCCGGGTGCCTATGCGGCGCGCGAATGCCGCATCGCACTGGAAAACGACATCAACGTCTTCTTGTTCAGTGACAACGTGACCGTGGATGAAGAGATTGCTCTCAAGGATCTTGCCCGCGAGCGCGGGCTCCTGATGATGGGTCCCGACTGTGGTACCGCCCTTATCAATGGGGTACCCCTGGGTTTTGCCAATGTGGTACGCAAAGGCCCCATAGGCATCGTTGCCGCATCCGGGACTGGTCTTCAGCATGTGACCTGTCTGATCGACGCTCTGGGATCGGGCATCTCACAGGGAGTCGGCGTCGGAGGCCGTGACCTCTCGTCGGCCGTCGGTGGTCGCACCATGCTGGCAACACTTGATGCCATCGGTGCCGACCCTGAAACCGAGGTCGTTATCATCTTATCCAAGCCCCCAGCACCCGAGGTTGCTGAGAAGGTTCTGGAGAAGGCAAAGGGTCTTGGCAAGCCAGTTGTACTCTGCCTCTTTGGACGTGAGATACAGGCCGACCTCAGCGGAGTTACGCTGTGTTCTGACATGGAGGCAACGGCTCTTGCAGCGGTTACCCTTGCAACCGGCACAGAACCAACCCTCAAGGATCGCTGGTATTCCGAAGAGCCTGTTGAGGCTTTTCAGGCTGCACGCGGGGCAGAACAGCAGTTCGTCCGTGGCATCTTCTGCGGCGGTACGGTCTGCGATGAGGCCATGGTTACCTTCCGCTCGCAGGGTCTTTCCATCCACTCCAACATTCCCCTCTCCCCGGGCGAAGGCCTGGCGGATGTCCATGTCAGCGAGGGGAATACCTTCATCGACATGGGCGACGACTTCTTCACCCGGGGCAAACCCCATCCCATGATCGAACCCTCCCTGCGCAACCAGCGCATCATCTCTGACGCACTACTGCCCGACACCGCCGTCATGCTCCTTGATGTGGAACTCGGCTATGGCAGTCACCCTGACCCGGTGGGTGTGTTGTTGGAAGCCGTGGCTGAGGCAAAGCAGCGCCTTGGCGAGCGCCAGGTTCTCTGGATTGCCTCTATCGTCGGCACAGAAGGCGACCCTCAGGGGCTTGAGAACCAGATCGGACGGCTCCGTGAGAACGGGTTTGTCGTTTCAGTCAGTAATGTACGTGCGGCTCGCCTGGCTGCGAAGCTGGCCAAAGGAGGTGCCCAATGATCGCTGAACTGTGGGGACAGCCCATCAAAGCTGTGAACCTTGGCAACAAGGACTTCTATGAGGATCTGGTCAGCCAGGGTGTGGAGGCAATCCACCTGGACTGGAAGCCAGTCGCCAATGGTGAGCACGCGCTGATTGCCGCCCTGGATCTCCTCGATTCTGATCCAAAGGTAGCCAGAGCCAATCAGACGGCTCTGGAGCGTATCAACGCGGCTCAGACCTTCCTGATCGATATCCAACCTGCCCTTGAGGCCATCCCCGGGATGACCGCAGACACCATCCTGCATGCAGGTCCACCCATCACCTGGGAACGCATGAGCGGTCCGGTGCGCGGCGCGGTCTGCGGCGGTCTGATCTTTGAGGGACGCGCCACCACCTACGAGGAGGCTGAGGCGCTTGTCCTGAGTGGCAAAGTGCACTTCAGCCCCTGCAACGAGCACAGTGCCGTCGGACCCATGGCAGGGGTCATCACCCCGTCGATGCCGGTCTTTGTGGTGGAGAATCGCTCTCAGGGAAACCGCAGCTTCTCGACTTTGAACGAGGGGCTTGGCAAGGTGCTCCGTTTTGGCGCTTACGGTGACGAGGTGCTCACGCGTCTGGCCTGGATGCGCGATGTGCTGGCTCCAGCGCTCAAAAAGGCACTTGCCCAAAGTGAAGGCATCGACATCAAATCGATCGCAGCCCAGGCGCTGCATATGGGCGATGAGGTTCACAACCGCAATAAGGCGGCAACCTCGCTGCTCATCCGGGAGCTTATCCCGCTGCTGCTTGAGGCAGACATCCCCACCCAGGAGCGCATCGAGGTCGTACGCTTTATCAATTCCAACGATCACTTCTTCCTCAATCTCTCCATGGCGAGCGCCAAAGCAACCCTGGCAGCTGCGGAGGGTATCGAGGGGTGCAGCATCGTTACCGTACTCTGCCGCAACGGCACCGATTTTGGCATCCAGGTCTCCGGCTTGCCGGGGCGTTGGTTCACCGGTCCTGCGGGCGACGTCAAGGGGCTGCTCTTTCCCGGGTTTACCGAGGCGGACAAGAACCCCGACCTGGGCGACTCTGCCATCACCGAGACCCTCGGTCTGGGTGGCTTCTCGATGGCAGCCTCCATCGCCATCGTGCAGTTCGTCGGCGGCGAGCCCAAGGATGCGCTTGTCTACAGCAGGAAGATGTACCGCATCACAGAAGGATCAAGCAGCACCTACTCGATCCCGATGCTGGACTTCCGCGGATCCCCAACGGGCATCGATATCCGCAAGGTCATCGAGACGGGCATACTGCCGCAGATCAACACCGGCATCGCCCACCGTGAAGCAGGAATCGGCCAAGTCGGTGCCGGTCTGGTGACGCCGCCTTGGGAGTGCTTCAGCGAGGCTCTCCTGGCTCTGGCGCAAGCCCAGAGCTGAGGGGCATAAGGGACGTCAGGGGCTTTGCGCCCCACGTATGATTGGCACAAGCCCCGGCACAAGGCTGAGGCGTACGAATAGAAGGTAGTAACGATTGTCGGACAGTCCGATGATCGACGAGCAGAAAGAGGTTACTTCACATGGCTAACTGGAATGACATCACAATGTACGAGCTTTCGATCGACACCGGCATAGGGACTCCCCCCTGGCCAACCTATGAGCCACTGCAGGTAAAATACTTCAAGCGTCTCTCTCCCAACGGCGCAAACGGCATGCTCATCACGACGTCAAACCACGTCGGAACCCACCTTGATGGCCCTCTGCACTTTGACACCTCTGGGCGCGACATCGCCTCGCTGCCGCTGACCAAGCTCTGCCGTCCGGGCGTTGTCGTTGACCTCTCCGATCAGGCTGAAGACTTTGGCATCTACTCCCCCGAGGACATCACCAAGCGCGTTGAGGTAAAGAAAGGTGACATCCTCATCATCAACACCGGCTACCACAAGTATGGCTGGACTGAGCCCGAGGCCAGCGAGCGCCGCTACATGCTGCGTCATCCCGGCCCAAGCCCCGATTTTGTCGATTGGGCGCATGAGATGGAGTTTGCCTGGATTGGTGTGGATTGCGGCAGCGCAGACCATCCGATGAACACCAAGATCCGCGATTGGGAGCCCGCAGAAGCCGAGAAGTGCGATGCTATCTTCCGCGAGCGCTACGGCAAGGCTCTCAACGACGTCTACCCCTGGCCCGAAGCCTATCAGGCCATGCACATCCAGATGTTCCCAAAGCGGTACGGCGAGATCATCCACGCCGAGTGCCTGGGCGGCCAGATCGACGAGCTGTCCAACACTCGCTGCGTCATCGGCGTCTTTCCCTGGAAGTTCAAAGACGGCGAGTCTGCCTTTGCCCGCATCGTTGCCTTTACCGGTTTTGAGGTCTAACCGATACCCGAATCGTGTTTGGAGTTACTATGCCAGGATTCCTGCAACCTACAACTTTGGAAGAAGCCTTCGCGCTGCTTGATGGCAAGGGCGAGACACGCTTCCTCGCGGGCGGCACCGATCTTCTTGTGTTGCTGCGGCTCGGTGCGATCAGCTGTGACAATGTGATGGACGTCAAGCGCATCCCCGAGCTCTCAACCCTGCGTCTCACAGACGAGACGCTGGAGATCGGCGCGGCTTGGACCTGCAACCAGATACTCGCTGCCCCCGAGGTGGGCAGCGAGTACGCGCCGCTGCGTCAGGCCTCCGCCGCACTTGCCAACTCGCTGTTGCGCAACCGTGCAACCCTTGTGGGCAACATCTGCAACGCCTCACCAGGTGGCGACATGCTGCCGGCCTGCCTCGTACTTGAGGGCTCGGTGGTCGCAGCTTCATCGCGCGGCGAGCGTACGATAGCACTCAAGGACTTCTTCACCGGCGTGAAGAAGAACGTACTTAAGCCTGATGAGATTGTGCTGCGCACCGTCTTTCCCCGTACGCAGGGGCGTGGCACCTACCTGAAGAAGAAGCGCATCCACGGCCACGACCTCGCACAGGTCAGCGTGGCAGGCTTCTACGCAGACGACGGCCACCTGCGCCTGGCGCTCGGTGCCGTTGCCATCACGCCTCTACTGCTCGACTTTGGTGTCATCCCAGCCGCCGAGCTACCAGCCCGCCGTACTGAGATCATCGAGGCGGTTGCGGCTGCGGCCAAACCCATCACCGATGTCCGTGCCAGTCGTGAGTATCGTCTGGCTATGGGGCGCCTATTTACCGAACGCATCATCGATGGCCTCATCGACGGCTCGCTCGGCCTTGCCGAAGACAGACCCTGCACTACCCCGGCCAGAGAGGCGGTAACGGCATGAATACGCGACCCATACACCTTACCGTGAATAATCAGGGATACGAAGTTCTCGTCCCCGAGGATGCCACCCTGCTCGAGTTGCTCCGCGAAGAGATAGGCCTCACGGGTACCAAGGAGGGCTGCGGTGCCGGTGAGTGCGGCGCCTGCACGGTCATCCTCAACGGCAAGCCCGTCAACAGCTGCCTCGTTATGGCACTTGAGTGCGAGGGTGCCAGCGTGCGCACCATCGAGGGCGAAAACGCAGACGGAGAGCTCTCTGACCTGCAAAAAGCCTTCATAGAGCACAACGCCTTTCAGTGTGGCTTCTGCACACCGGGCATGATCATGAGCGCCCGGGCACTGCTCGACACCAATCCGGATCCCACACACGATGAGATCAAAGAAGCGATGGAGGGCAACCTCTGCCGCTGCACCGGCTACGAGGCGATCATCGCCGCCATCGAAGCAGTGGGGGGGATCCAAAAATGACAACTGCAACAACTGCGACACTTGCAAACAAGGAACACCGTTACATCGGCAAACCTGTCAAGCGCCACGACGGTTTTGAGAAGGTTACCGGACAGGCACAGTATGCGGGCGACATCAAGCTCAGCGGCATGCTCTATGCCAAGATGAAGACCAGCCCCCATGCCCATGCCCGGATCCTCAGCATCGATGCATCCCGGGCCAGGGCGCTGCCCGGCGTGCGCTCCGTCATCACCGGCGAGCACGGTACCGCCAAGGTTGGCATCTACATGCAGGACAAAAGCGTCATCGCCACCGATTACGTACGCTATGCGGGCGAGGTTGTGGCAGCTGTGGCTGCTGACACCCTGCGCATCGCCGAGCAGGCAATCGAGCTCATCGAGGTCGAGTATGAGCCCCTACCAGCGCTGCTCGACGTCTGTGAGGCAGCCGCTGAGGGTGCACCACTCATCCACCCTGACCTTGGCAGCTATGCCCACAGCGAGGGAGTCTTCTTTCCCGAGCCGGGCACCAATATTGCCAACCATACGCGCATCCGCAGAGGTAATATGGAGGCTGGCTTTGCTGAAGCAGACATCATCCTGGAAAACACCTTCTCACAGAAGCAGGTCTTTCACGTGCCGCTGGAAACTCACGTCACCATCGTCCAGTGGGCACTTGATGACCAGATCAAGATCTGGTGCAGCGGCCAGTCGCCCTTCTCGGTGCGCGACCTCTTTGCCATCGGCTTTGAGATCGATCGCAACAAGATAGAGGTCAACATCCCCTTCGTAGGTGGCGGCTTTGGCGGTAAGGCAGGTATCCATCTTGAGCCGCTCGTCGGTCTGCTTAGCCGTGCGGCGGGCGGACGCCCTGTTAAACTCGTGCCTACCCGCGAAGAAGAATGTGCCACACTCCCCTGCCGTCAGGGTCAGTTTGCACGTATCAAGACCGGCTGCAAGAAGGACGGAACCATTGTTGCTGAAGCGGTGGAGATACTCTGGGATGCCGGTGCCTACGCTGACTACGGCGTCAACATTGGTCGCGCATCGTCCACCAGCGCCTGCGGCCCCTACTACATCCCCAATGTCTGCATCGATGCCAAGACTGTCTACACCAACAAACTCTTCGGCACCGCCTATCGCGGCTTTGGGCATCCTGAGTGCTTCTTTGCCATCGAGCGTCAGCGAGACCTCATGGCGCGTGAACTGGGCATGGATCCAACTGATTTCCGGCTGAAGAACATGCTCTACCCCGGACTCACCACCGTGACGGGCGAGCTGGTTACCGAGAATACCGGCAGACCTGACAAGTGCCTGAAGAGTGCCGCCCGGATGATCGACCTCCACACCCCTTATACTGAGGCTGAAAAAGCTGAGATGCGCCTCAGCGGCAAATACCGCGCCAAGGCTGCTTGCGTGCTGCAAAAGGCACCCGCCATGCCCACCTGGTCAGCTTCGAGCGCACTGGTACAGATGAACGAGGACGGCAGCGTACGTATCTCCGTCTCCGGCGTTGACTACGGTCAGGGCACCTACACGGTGTTGCAGCAGATCGTTGCCGAGCGCCTCAATTTACCCATCGAGAAGGTCAACATCAACCGGAGCGTCAACACAACGCTCTCGCCCTACGACTGGCAGACCGTAGCCAGCCGCATGACCGTCATCTGTGGCATGGCCGTGGCAGATGCTGCCGACGACCTGAAGCGACAGACCCTCGAGATAGCCGCCATCGCGCTCCGTGCCTCGGTGCACGAAATTGCGCTCGGCGAGGGCTATGTGTACGTTATGCAAAACCCCCATCTGCGTGTTGGCTTTGACAAGCTCGCCATTGGCTATGTCTACGAGAACGGCAACGCTATCGGCGGTCCACTCATCGGTCGCGGGCGAGCAATAGCTCAAGGGCTCTCAAACCTCGACCCCGAGACTGGTCAGGGCAAGGCGGCAATCGACTGGACCTACGGCGCCCATGCTGTAGAGCTTGAGGTTGACACCAACACCGGTGACATCGAGGTGCTCCAGTTTGCCAACTGCCTCGACGTAGGCCAGGTGATGAACGAGCAGCTGCTGCGCGGCCAGACGGTCGGTGGCATCCTCCAGGGCATCGGCTGCGCTCTCAGTGAGGCCGTCAACTACAACGACCAGGGTAAGATGATCACCAACAACTTCACCGACTACAAGATTCCGACCTTCAAGGACATGCCGGGCGAGATAAAGCTCGACGTGGTTCAGACTCCCCAGCTTGATGGCCCCTATGGCGCACGCGGCGCGGGCGAGCACCCGCTCATCTCCGTCACCGCCGTCATAGCAAACGCACTGGCAAATGCAACCGGCGCGCAGTTCCACGACCTGCCGCTCTCTGCCACCCGCGTACACGCCAAGCTTGAGGAGCTGCGCGAAGGCCAGGTCAACGAAATCGCTGAAGGCATGGAGAACTTCGAGCCCACTGCCTGCACCGCCTAGCTCCCCTCTCAGTATCCACCCCGCACAGGAAAGGCGGTTTAGAAATGCCCAAAACCATCGTCATAGCACTCGGAGGCAATGCGCTCGGCAAGAACCTCTACGAACAGAGGATTGCCGTTGCCAACGCCGCCAAGCCGATGGCGGAACTGATAGCACAGGGGCACTCCGTGGCAATCTGCCACGGAAACGGCCCACAGGTCGGCATGATCGACCTCGCCTTTGAGGCGGCCTCGCGTACAGAAAGCGGCATCCACCCGATGCCGCTTTCCACCGACGGCGCCATGAGCCAGGGCTACATCGGCCTTGGCATCCAGAAAGCTCTCTACCGGGAGCTCAAGGCGCGCGGCATCGCCAAACATGCGGCAACCATCGTCACCCAAGTGGTCGTTGATCCCGCCGATCCCGCCTTTGCTGCACCGAGCAAGCCCATCGGCCCCTTCTACAGCGAGGAGGAGGCTCGTTCCATTATGGCGGCCTCCCCGGAGATCACCCTCACCGAGGACAGCGGTCGCGGCTGGCGGCGCATCGTCGCGAGCCCTGAACCACAGGATATCGTGGAAAAAGAAGTCATCGCTTCGATGCTGGCCTGCGGACACGTGGTCATAGCCTGCGGCGGTGGCGGCATCCCCGTCATCCACAACGACCAGGGTGGACTCGACCCCTGGGAAGCAGTCATCGACAAGGACTTTGCAAGCGAGAAGCTTGCCGAGTACCTCGACGCCGACATGCTGATGGTGCTCACCGCCGTGGATCAGGTGGCCATCGGCTTTGGCACGCCTGATGAGCGCTGGCTCAGCAGCGTGACGACGGCTGAGGCCGAGGGTTACATCGCCGAGGGGCAGTTTGCTCCCGGAAGCATGCTGCCCAAGGTTCAGGCTGCCCTGCGCTTTGTGCGCTCACGTGCAGGCCGCGAGGCCCTCATCTGTTCACTTGATCGAGCGCCCGAGGCTCTGCTTGGAAAGACCGGCACCTTGTTTGTGCACTAGCCCAAAAAAGGCACCAAGGCCAGAAATGGCTGTGTTACTGTAATGTACGTCCATTAGGCACATGACAGTACGACGAAAGGAGAGGAACATGAGTTTGTTCAGCTGGAAACTCCATGGGGATGGCAGGTCGGTTAAAGCAGGTGAGGTCATTGCGCCTGACGAGCGTCTGAGTTGGCCGCTCACCACCGGTATCGGTCTGCAGCACATCGTGGCGATGTTCGGGGCGACCTTTATCGTGCCCATCATCACGGGCTTCCCCCCCGCCACCACGCTCTTCTTCTCGGCAATCTCTACTATGATCTTCCTGCTCATCACCCGCAACAAGGTGCCAAGCTACCTCGGCTCGTCCTTTGCCTTCATCTCGCCGATCATCGCGGCGGCCTCAGGTGGCAGCCTGTCTACCGCCTGCTTTGGCATCCTCTGCACTGGTGTTTTGCTGGCACTCGTCGGCCTGCTCGTGATGAAGGTCGGCACAGGCTGGATCAACAAGCTGATGCCGCCAGTCGTCACCGGCGTTATCGTCGCCCTCATCGGCTTCAACCTCGCGCCCGAGGCGCTGAAGAGCTTTGCCGCCTCACCGCTGACTGCAACGATTACCTTTCTTGTAATCCTGCTCGTACAGTCCCTGTCAAAGGGGATGCTCGGTCGTCTCTCGATCCTTGTGGGTGTCGTCGTCGGCTATGCCTTTGCAGCCGTCACCGGCGAGATCGACTTCTCATCGGTTGCCGATAAGGCCTGGGTCGGTCTGCCGACCTTTACGCTGCCCCACGTCGAGTGGACCATCCTGCCGATGTTCCTGCCCGTGGTGCTCGTGCTGATAGCCGAGAACATCGGACACGTGAAGTCAGTTGCAACAATGACCGGCAAGAACCTTGACGGCTCCATCGGTCGGGCGCTGTTCTCCGACGGCATCGGCACCGCCCTTGCCGGCCTCGGCGGCGGCTCCGGTACCACCACCTATGCCGAGAACATCGGCGTCATGGCTGCCACGAAGGTCTACTCCACAGCGGCATACTGGGTCGCCGGTTGCGGCGCTCTCGTACTCTCGCTCTGCCCGAAGTTTGGACAAGTGGTCAGCTTGATCCCTTCTGGAGTCCTCGGTGGTGTCTGCATCCTGCTCTACGGCATGATTGGTATGCTCGGCGTGCGCATCTGGGTCGAGAACAGGGTTGACTTTTCCAAGCCCATCAACATCCTGACCACAGCCGTGCCGATGGTGCTTGCCATCTCCAACTTTGCCATCAGTTTTGGTGGCAGCGTTGAGACCAATGTTGGGATCAGCGGTATGTTCATCGCTTCAAACAACTTCGTGAATGGCGAAGGTGTACTCTTTAGCGCACCTGCCGATGCCATCACACTCGGTGCTATCGCTATTAGCTCGGTCGTGGCGCTCGTCATCTATCACCTCGTGTACGCACTCCAGAAAGCGAGAGGCTTCGATATCGACAACAGTCCTGCTGCCGATGTAACCGCAGAAGCATCCTCTGCACCACCTGAAAAGGACTAAGGGTCGCTTTCAAAATGGGGGGGGTTCCACCTTTTAACAACTACGGTCTCGGGCCTTTAAGCCCGAGACCGAACCTTCCACAAGAATCAACCCGCTCGTAAGGAGAACTTGCATGCTTTCTCGGAAATACCAGGCAACCTACATCATCGTCCTGTCCCTTTTTGTATCCCTTGTCTTTAGCGTCCTGGTGCCCGTGTGCACGGGCGGAGTCGTTACCCTTGAGGGCTCGGGGGTTCTATTCGTCATCGCATTTGTCGTGTCTTTGCTGGGGAGCTTTCTGGTCCCTTTGGGAAAGATGGCCGCTGGGTTTGCGTCGCTTCTTAACCAGAGCCCCGATACCGGCCTTGGCAGAATCCTTGTCAACGTGTTTTCTGGAACCTTTCTGACTCTGCTTATCGGACTTGTGGCCATAGCCTTCCAAACGGGGATAGGCGAGGTAGACGGAGTGAATTACGTAACGCGCTGGCTGAGAGCCTTCGTTGTCCTGCAGCCGGTTGCGGCGATTGTAAACAACTTCTTTGACCCACTTGCAACAATCGTGACCAGAAAGCTGGTCAAAGAGCAGACGATGGGCAACCCCGCCCTCCTCTGCACCGCGTCTTCGCACAGCACAGGGTCCGGCACAGAGCCTGCTGGATGTCCTCAAAGCCTCCGCTAACTGCTATACTGCTTGCAGGGGTACAGTAGCCTGCTTTGTCCAGTACCCCTGATGACAGCCCATCTGTTTAGGGGAAGAGTTGAAGCATGCGTGCCACCTATGAGCAGGACATTGCGGAGTTACGCCGGATCGTCTTTGGAAGCAAGAAGGTCGTCTTCTTTGGCGGGGCAGGGGTTTCTACAGAAAGCGGGATCCCTGACTTCCGCAGCAAGGACGGCCTTTATAGCCTCACATACGCCTATCCTCCCGAAACGATGTTGAGCCACTCCTTCTACCGGAGCAACCGGGATGACTTCTTTGCGTTCTATCGCGATAAGGTCCTCAGGGGCGTTTTGGATGCGCAACCCAATACCGCCCACCGCGTGCTAGCGCAGCTTGAAAACTCCGGGCATGTGCAGGCCGTGGTAACACAGAATATCGACGGGCTGCACCAGGCGGCCGGCTCGCGCACGGTTCATGAGCTGCATGGCAGCGTCCATCGCAACTACTGCGAGCGCTGCGGCACTGCCTACTCTGCCCGGGAGGTTCTGGCGCAACTGGAGGCTGGCTGCAACGATCACAGCGACGCTCCCTTGTGCACGCGCCCCGATTGCAGGGGTCTCATCAAACCCGATGTTGTGCTCTACGAGGAGCCACTCGACAACACTGTGCTCAATGCGGCGGTTGCAGCCATCTCAAGCGCAGAGGTGCTCATCATCGGCGGAACCTCGCTCGTGGTCAACCCCGCCGCAGGACTGGTGCAGCTCTTCTGCGGAAGCCACCTCATCGTGATAAACAAGAGCGAAACCACACGCGACACCAGCGCCGATCTGGTCTTCCACGAAAGCATTGGAGCCGTCCTGGGACAGCTTGAGTGAATCCCGTCACCCAGGGCTTAAAGGTGCAGGAGATTGCGGGTCAAGCCCTGGGTGCCGGGATTAATCACTCCAGACCGTCCACGTAGCCTTCGTTTACGTGGCGGGCATCGCAGAAGGGTTTGTTGGCTGAGTGTCCGCAACGGCAGAGCGCGTAGCGGTTCCGCGTCTCGTACAAAAAGCCCTCTGCGGATTGGAGCGGAATCCCTCCTTTGACAAACAGGCAGGCGCTTACGCCGCGCTCAGGGTCTTGCAGCACGGATATCTCGGGCTCAAGCTCAGGTTCGATCTCCGCATAATCGTTGCGCTTGTCGTGGTGCACGAGCCTTCCCGAGGGGCATTCGGTGGATGCGAGGATGGCGTCTGTACGCTCGGGCTCATTATCGCTTTCCTCCGTCAGCGTCCAGACCTCTTTGCCCTCGCGGTGACAAAAGCGCGCGAAGGCGCAGCGGTTATCGTCATAGAGGTCGAGTGTCGGCCCCTCGAACAACTCGATGCGCTCATTGAAGGGCACGGTGCTTGCGGTTTCATGCCCATCAAAGCCACACTCTGCGTGGGTGCCGTCACAGAAGGGAGGGTTCTTCGAGAGCCCACAGCGGCAGAGCGCGTACTGCTCTTGCTGGTCAAAAACCCTACCCTGCTGGTACTCGCGGTGATGACCGACACTTACCATTATCTTCTCGTTAAGGGGGACTCCCCCCTTGACCAGATAGGGTCCGTCTTTTGTGATGGTGATGCTCTTCTCTGGCATGGTATCCCCTTTGCCCTTCTTGTTCTCAGTTGCCGTTTTGAGACCCTCCCGGATGCCTCAGCCCTCCCAGGTACCACCGGCGTCTTCAGTGCGTATCTGTCCGCGCTTGATCTTGCCGCCAATCGTCTTGGGGAGCTCCTCGACAAACTCGATGATACGGGGGTACTTATAGGGAGCTGTTGCCTGCCGGACGTGCTCCTGAAGCTCACGCTTGAGCTCATCTGTGGGTTCATGGCCACGCACCAAGACGATGGTCGCCTTGACAACATTACCGCGCACAGGGTCAGGAACAGCGGTAACCGCGCACTCGAGAACCGCGGGATGCTCGATAAGCGCACTCTCGACCTCAAAGGGTCCGATGCGATAGCCCGAGCATTTGATGACGTCGTCGTTGCGCCCAACAAAGGTATAGTAGCCATCGGAGTCGCGCCAGGCCACATCATGAAGATTGTAGTAGGCACCACCGACAGCTTC
>JAITOC010000004.1 GCA_031290175.1 Coriobacteriales bacterium
GCTCTTTGGCACACGGGCTCATCGCTCAGATAGCTTTTTGGCATCCGCAGGTCATTGGGGCAATACAGGCAGTCACTCGAGCACCTCCAGGGCTTCGTCATAACGGTGATCGTCGCAACGCCCGAGGCGGTCCGCCGCGGCTTCACCTGCAAGAGCTGGATAAGCCGCTGCTCCGTCGCCTGATCGATGTTCCAGCTGGCGTGGCGCTCAGGGTCTGACTTCTTCACCTTGAAATAGTACGGCAACAGCATCTTCTTTGCATAATGCTGCTCGTTGTTGCCGATATTCTTGTTGTGCCTGTGGATGATCTTCGCCAGAAGCTTCTCGTCAAAACGATCCGCCTTGTTAAGTTCGTCGAGTATTTCCAGTAGAATTGTTTCCATGGTACACTCGATTATATCCTATGCACGAAAGGTGGGGTTTTGTGGGAAGCTCGGACTGTCGGGAAGCTCGGACACGTGAGAACCGCGCGCACAAAAGGATGGGACATACCGGTGGACGCTAAAACGGCTCAGCTACTTTGCAGCATCAATAACGACTTCTACCGCAAGCACTGTGTCTCGTTCTCAGAGACGCGCCAGCTCCCCTGGCTCGGATGGACGGTCTGCCTTGATGTGCTCAAGACCGCCCACGGAAACGACTGCCGGGCTCTCTCGATCTTTGATCTGGCGTGTGGCAACCTGAGATTCGAGGCATTCCTCAGCTCCGCACTCCCTGGAGCCACACTCACCTTCCACGCCGTAGACAATTGCGACAGCCTCGTTCCCGCGTCGACGCACGTGAACTACCAGAGTCTCGACATTCTGGACGTGCTACAACAAAACCAGCGCATCGGCGACTGCTTGACGGCTCCCGCCTGCGACCTCGCGGTAGCATTCGGATTCATGCATCATGTCCCGCTCCAAAAATACCGGGAGCAAATCCTGCTGAGCCTTGTGGGGCAGACGCACTCCGGCGGATATGTCCTGGTGTCATTCTGGCAATTCCTGAACAACGAGGCCATGGGCAAGAAGGCGCGTGTCGTACACGAACGAGCCCGCAAAGAATTGAGCGTCCCAGAACTGAACACAGGTGATTACCTGCTCGGCTGGAAGAACATCCCCGGGGCGTATCGCTATTGCCACAGCTTCTCTGACGCTGAAATCGACCAGCTTATTGGCTCGGTTGCAGAAAAGGCATCCCTAGTCTCCCGCTTCGTGTCAGACGGCAGAACCAACAACCTGAACGCCTATCTGATTTTGAAAGTGCATTGACTGCGGAGCGTGCGAATGAACAAAAGTAGGACGGCGGGAGGAACACGGTGATGGAGATGCAGTTGTTGGCCTTGGTTCAGCCATCAGAGAAACACGAGACCTTGGTCATGGACTACCGCAGGGAATTACTCGATGCGGGGGAGAACGTGATTCACGGTGCGCCGCTTCTTGAGGAGTTTGAGGATTACTCACAGTGGCTCAGGCTAGCGCGTTGCGACTTCAGCGTAAGCCCTAAGACGAAAGGATGGGTGGACGCCACCACACTGCTTGCCTTGTCTGAGCGTGGCGACAGGATGGTCGGAATCGTCAATATCCGCCACGAGCTGACCGAGTATCTACAAAAGTTTGGAGGGCATATCGGCTTCAGCGTGTGCCCCAGCGAGCGCAGACGAGGCTACGCCAGCGATATACTGCTTCAAGCACTGGACTACTGCAAGCAAGAGCTTGGGATTGCTGAGATCATGGCTAACTGCTACGCAGACAACGAGGCTTCGCGGAGAACCATCGTGAAGTGCGGCGGCGTTCTTGAATGCGAGCGCCTCTACGAAGACGGTAAGCCCATGCAGGTCTACTGGATCAAGCTCGGAGATGCCCCCGCCTCCTGACCTTTGTGTCGGGTGACCGCATGTCCTGACACATCGAATGCGCGGCACTGAGCATCTGCTTCGCGCGTCCTTGCCAGCCCACTGACCCTGTGAACTGAAACTTCTCAGTGGCTTAAAAGCACAATAATATAGATAATTTGCTTTTAAAGGCAGATATGCTATGCTTTGGCGATTGTTCATTGCTGAAAGAGGTGTCATGCCAAAGCGCACGTTCTTATCACAAGCCCCGCCTTTTGCTGTTGAGTCTGCCATACAGCAGTTGGGAGGCAATCTGCGTACTGCTCGGTTGCGACGGGGGTTGACCATCGCCGAGGTGGCACAAAAGATCGGAGCCGGAGTACGGGCGGTGAGCGACGCAGAGCATGGGAAGGCGACAACGGCTGTTTCGGTGTATGTCGCGTTGTTGTGGCTCTATGGGTTGTTGCCCGCTTTGGAAGAGGTTGCCAGCCCGCTCAAGGATGAGGAAGGCCTACGTCTCACAGCCTTGCGAGAGCCACGTCGTGCGCGTGGTTCGAGGGAGAGGTTGGATAATGACTTCTAGTCAGGAGTGCTTTGTGTACCTGACCCTTCCCGGACAGACCGAGCCGGTCACAGCGGGGAGGTTCCTTATCGACACGCTGTCGGATGGCGGCAAGGTCGGTCGTTTTGTGTATGGAAGGTCATATCTTTTGCGCGCAGATGCCGTGCCCATTGACCCTATCGAGCTGAACTTGACCAACAGGACGTATGAAACCGTGCGCATGCAAGGGATGTTTGGTGCGCTTCGCGATGCCTCACCTGATTATTGGGGACGACAACTCATAGAGCGGCACATTGGTTCTGTCGCTTTGTTTGAGATAGACTATCTGCTCAACTCGCCTGACGACAGGATTGGAGCTCTGGGTTTTGGGCATAATCCTGAGCCGCCTGCGCCAAAGCGCCTGTTCAACCAGATGATCGACCTCGAGCGCCTGCAATCAATCGCCGATGACATCACAAATGAGCGGGAGGTCGTGGGCTCTGGGCTCGTACAGGTTGAAGACCTGCTGTTGGCGGGCACCTCAATGGGCGGCGCTCGCCCCAAGGCTGTGGTGTCTTTTGAGGACGCGCTCTGGATTGCGAAGTTCAATGTGACAAGCGACCGTTGGAACAGCGCGCTTATCGAACACGCCCTTCTGCTCCTGGCACAGGGCTGCGGGTTACGGGTGGCTCAGAGCAAGGTGGTACACGTTGGCGACCGTGACGTCTTACTGGTGAAACGCTTCGACCGCGAGAAGACAGAGAGCGGCTACCTTCGCCATCGGATGATAAGCGCTTTGACGGTACTGCGGGTCGGGGACGAGGTGACCGACCGGAGTGCCTGGTCGTATCTCGCGCTTGCTGAGGAGCTGAGGCGATTCTCTGCCGAGCCTAAGCGCGATGCCAGGGAGCTGTTTGGACGGATGGTGTTCGATGCGCTGGTGACAAACACCGACGACCATCCGCGCAACCACGCCTTTATCGCGCAGGACTCATGGCGACTTTCTCCCGCATATGACCTCACGCCAACACCGATGATTGGTATTGAGCGCCGCGATTTGGCGATGACCTGCGGCAGATGGGGACGCTTTGCGAACGCCCAGAACCTCATCTCAGAGTGTCACAGGTTTATGCTTGAGCCTGATGAGGCGCGAAGCGTCATCGATTGCATGAGCGCATATGTAAAGGGAAACTGGTATCGGGCGGCACGCTCGGCGGGGATCAGCGAACGGGACTGCGCCCAGATACAATCTGCGTTTGCCTACCCGGGGTTCTTTGATGAACTATCGGGGCAATCACCAGTAGATGAACCTCGTTTCATTTAGAATACTGTGGAGATAAACCGCTCCCTCCTGCACTGCAAAAGGAGATTACTATGAATATCAGGCAAGAGACCGAGGCGGACTTCAACGCAGTTTGCGCGCTCATTAAAGCTGCCTTTGATACCGCTGCCGACTCCGAGGGAAACGAGCAGGACTATGTTGACAGGATACGTGCCGGTGGAACCTACATCCCAGAATTGGCTCTGGTCGCCGAACAGGATGGCGTGATTATCGGTCATGTCATGCTTGCAGGAACAACCGTCGATGACGGCGAGCAGCTACACAACCATTTGGTGCTGGCGATACTGAGCGTTGCTGAGGCACATCGTCGGCTCGGCGTTGGTGCCGCTCTGCTCTACGTTGCCCTGGACAGGGCAAGGCGCAGGGGGCGCAAGGCTGTGTTCCTCGCTGGCGACCGCCACTACTACAGCCGCTTCGGGTTTGTTCCGGTCTCGCGCTTTGACATCAGGCACAAGAAAGAGCTGCCGGCAGAAATGCTGGACAACATCATGGCAAGGGAGCTGGAGCTTGGCGCACTGGATGACATCAGCGGCATGGTTGAGTTCGAACTATAATTAGGGCACCTCTCATAACCGCTTGTGCGCCATAGACTGGA
>JAITOC010000005.1 GCA_031290175.1 Coriobacteriales bacterium
CCCGGGGACACCATCATCGTCAAGCCCGGGGGGCGCATCCCTGTGGACGGTCGCGTTATCGACGGTCAAACCGCCATCGACGAATCCATGCTGACCGGCGAAAGTATGCCCGTGGACAAGAAGGCGGGCGACACGGTCTATGCGGCCTCTCTCAACACAAGCGGCAGCGTGCGTTTTGTTGCCGAGAAGGTCGGGGCGGATACCGCGCTGGCAAATATCATCCGCCTCGTCGAGGACGCGCAGGGCAAGAAGGCACCGATCGCCAAACTCGCCGATGTGGTGGCGGGTTATTTCGTGCCCGTAGTCTGTGGGCTGGCTTTGCTTGCGGGCATTGCATGGTATGTGGCGGTCACGGTTGGCGGCTTTCCGCTGCCGCACGACAAAACGCCTCTCTCCTTTGCGCTCACTATCTTTATCTCGGTGCTCGTCATCGCATGCCCCTGTGCGCTGGGGCTTGCCACGCCCACCGCCATCATGGTGGGCACGGGCAAGGGCGCCGAGGCGGGCATCCTCATCAAAAGCGGCGAGGCACTTGAGACCGCACACACCATCAACACCATCATGCTTGACAAGACCGGCACCGTCACCGAAGGAAAACCAACCGTGACCGATGTGTTGGCAGCCGACCGGCCCGGGGGCAGCTCCGGTCGTGGAGACGCCCAGGAACTCCTTGCGCTCGTTGCGGCAGCGGAACGCAACTCTGAGCATCCCCTCGGGCAGGCCATCGTCGAGGAAGCACGCAACCGCGGGCTTGCGCTGGCGGAAGTGGAGAACTTCAAGGCGCTCACGGGCATGGGCGTCCGCGCCGACATCGGCACGGAGCAGGTGCTCGCGGGCAACCGGAAACTTATGGATGAGCACGGCATCGCGCTTGATGGTGCCTTGCGCACCGACGCAGATGATGCCGCGGGTGGCACGGGCGGTGTTGACGGCGCAGGCGGCGCTGACGGCGGCACAACTGCAACGAGCCGCGCCCACCCAGACGCCATCGCTGCCGCCGAAGCACTCGCGGCGGCGGGCAAGACTCCCCTGTTCATCGCTCGCAACGGCGTGTTCAGCGGCATAATCGCTGTGGCAGACGTGGTCAAGCCCACGAGTCGCCGGGCGATTGAGCGCCTGCACGCACTTGGCATCGAGGTTGCCCTCGTCACGGGCGACAACGAGCGCACCGCAGCTGCCATTGCTGCCGAACTCGGGATAGACCGGGTGCTTGCTGAGGTGCTGCCGCAGGACAAGGCACAGGAGGTGTCCAAGTTGCAGGCCGCCGGGCGCACGGTTGCCATGGTGGGCGATGGGATCAATGATGCGCCCGCCCTCGCCCAGGCCGACATCGGCATAGCCATCGGGTCGGGCACCGACGTTGCCATCGAGTCTGCCGACATTGTCCTCATGCACTCTGACTTGACGGATGTGCCCAAGGCCCTCGACCTCAGCAGGCGCACCATGCGCAACATCAGGCAGAACCTGTTCTGGGCCTTCGGCTACAACGTAATCGGCATACCCGTTGCAGCAGGATTGCTCTACCTCTTTGGCGGCCCGCTCCTAAGCCCCATCATCGCAGCCGCCGCCATGAGCCTTTCCTCCGTAAGCGTACTGACCAACGCCCTGCGCCTCAAGCGGTATCGCTTTGAGTGAGGGGGCAAACGACACGACAACCTCATCCCCGTCGTCGCCCCGGTTTTACGCTTTCGAAGCATCGATGCGGCACAAAACATCGATTGACGTCGTTTAACGTCGATTGACCCAGACGGATTCTCCGCCACCACCTGCACGAGCTTGTGGTTATAGGGTACACTCTGCCTACACTCTGGAAGGAGGTAGGATGAGATCCCTTGTCAGGGAGATAGCGCCCGTCGGGTTGGCGTCTTCGTGCGTGCTTGCGTTTCTTTCGCTTTGCATGAGGGCGGACACCCCCGTTTTTGTGCCTTTCGAAGCGAATGGGCATACGCTCTGGCTGATTGCTTCACTCCTTTTTGGCGCTGGGACTCTCTGCCTTCTTGCCTTGATTACGGGTGGGCGATGGGTTGACAGCAGGGCATTCTCGCTTGCCTGTCTGATCCTGTGCGCAGCGGGCCTGCTGGCAGCCTTCCTGTATGTCTCCGCCGAAAGCACTCCGGCAAAACTGCTGTTGAGTTGTGCAACTGGTCTGTTCATCGGCATGGGCATCTTCGGACTCCTGCTTGCCTGGGGTCTCTTCTTCAGTCGTCTCTCGTCGGTTTCCGTCCTTCTTACGGTAGCGCTTGCACTCCTGATCGGCTCACTGCTCTGGTCGCTGATAATCCTCTTTAGCAACTTCGTATCCGCCTGTATTGCGCTGCTCGCGCTCGCGCTCATCGCAGCGGTTCCCCTGATTATCTTTGCCGGGAGATATAGTACACCTGCCGCGCATATTCCGACACGCAAGCTCATCGGGGCTCGATGGGGTGCCGTCTTTGGCATGTCCTTCAACCTGTTCACCCTTGGGTTGACCTTCTGGCCGAGCGCAGCAGGGCTTGGCTCAGGCGGCGGCGGCTTCAAACCTCTCGCCTATCTGTTTATCTTCCTCGTCGTCTTTCTGGTTGCTCGCAAGGGCCTCTCCGGCGGCTCGAATACCCTAGATCTGTTCTACCGCATCGCTTTGCCGATAGGCGCGGCTGTCATGCTGTTCAGTCCCTTCCTCGGAAATCTGGTGTCATGGGAAACCATACCGGGACTCTCAAGCCTTCCCTACATCGGGGTCGGGTTGCTTCACCTCGTTGGCTTGAACACGCTCTTCCTGCTCGCTGGTGCCCCTCTGCCCGACAAACCCGGACACGCTGCCCTTCCTCTCCGAAAAGACAACGAGACCCCGCCCCGCCTATACGCGTGTCAGCCTGCCCAGCTGCTTGCAGGTGGCTTCCTCCCGGCGATTGCTGCCATGGCTTTGGGAATCGTGGTCTTCCGTGCACTTGGCAAGGATGCTCAGGTCGTATCGCTGTGTGTGCTTTCTGCGTTTCTCGCCTTACTGGTCATCACGACTCTCTACGAGGCTTACAGCAAACCGAAGATTACTGTGGAGAGTTCGGGAGACCCCAATCATACCCTTGATGCCCACTGTGCCCGTTTTGCTGACACACATGGGCTCTCGCCGCGTGAAACGGAGATACTTACCCTACTTGCGCGCGGACGTGGCTCAAAATGGATCGGCGACAGACTTTGCATATCCCCTGAGACCGTCCGCACCCACAACAAACGCATCTATGAGAAGCTGCATGTCCATACCAAGGAGGAACTGCTCGACCTACTCGACCGAGTGGCCAAAATACCCTGATCCGGGTACAGACGCTTTCTGCTTTACCTCATTTCGACGATAAGCAAGATCTGCCTTCTTCCCTATCATTGCGGGATAGGTGTTCTGTGCCGTGCCGCTGGAATCCAGCTGCGCGGCAAGAGCAAAACAGACAGAAGGAGGAACCATGAAAGAACTCAGTCGTCGAACATTCCTGAGAGGTGCAGGTATCCTGGGTGCCGCCGCTCTCGGCGGGAGCGCAGCGCTAGTGGCATGCTCGCCGCAGGCATCAAACGGAGGTACTCCCGAGAAAGATGCCGGTAGTGGCACGACAGCCGGAGTAAGTTCTGAAAAGACCAAGGGCATCGGGGTTCTGGCTAGCCCGACCGCCACAGAGGAGGCAGACATCGTCGTCGTCGGTTCAGGAATCGGAGGTTTCACAGCTTCAATGGTTGCCAAGGAGCAAGCCCCGGATGCCGTCGTCGTCTTGTTGGAGAAGAACAGCAACCTGGGCGGGAGCACCAACTTTGCAGAATGCAACGGACCAGCCACCAACCTCAGCGACGCTGAGGCCCGCAAGCGCGGTCTGGCAGCGGCGGCCTCCAGCAAGTACGTCTCCAATTCTATCCTCCACTACGAACGCCTGCGTGAGCAGGGCGACAATGCCGACTGGCTCTTTGCCAAACACGGCGTGAAATGGTATCGCGCCGGGGTCACCTTCTACGAGGGTGGCAACGGTTCAAGCGCCATCAAGACCCTCACGCCACAGGCCGAGGAGCTGGGCGTAGACATCCGCACAGACGCCCGCGTGACGGCACTGGTGACATCCGATGCCTACACGGTCACAGGCGTACAGTACACAAACTCAAGCGGTGCTGTAACCCAGCTCAACGCCAAGGCCGTCATACTCGCCACAGGTGGAATATCAACGAACAAGGAGCTTTTGGGAAAGTACTCAAGCCAGGACATGGAAAAGATCATAGGGTGGGGAGAGGGACAGGACGGCGATGGACAGCTGCTCGCAGAGCAGACCGCACATGGACGTGCGAACCACCTCACCGTCGATTCACTCTTCAATAACATCGGAGATGGGGAGACCTCCGTTACCTACAGTTCGCCCCTTGGTGTCGCGCTTGCCATGCAGTATTCCGACCTCTACATCAATGAGTATGGTATCCGGTTCTGCGACGAATCCGGCGGCAACGCGCTGGGCACCTCGGAGAGCGGCAAGCTCATTGAGAGTCAGGGCTATGTATTCTCCGTGAGTGACGCTGCCGGTATCGCGCGCTATGAAGCCGGCGGCTGCACGCGGCACTATTCAGGTTTCGCGGATGCCTGCGTTGGGCAACCCATCGATCTGAAGTCCGAGCTTGAGACCTATACGGGGATGGACTACCTCTTCCAGGCAGATACCCTCAAGGGCCTTGGAGATGCCATCGCGGCAAAAGTCTCGTACTTCGACACCGCAGCCTTTGTCGCCGAGGTTGAGAAGTACAACGGCTTTGCGCAGACAGGGACGGACGAAGCGTACGGCAAGGGCGCCGATTACCTCTGGTCCGTTGCCGAGGCTCCTTTCTACGCATTCCAGATCTGCTCGGGCATGGTCAACACCTCCGGCGGTATCCGCATCAACCGGGAGGCCCAGGTCACCGACGCACGGGGCAAGGTCGTCGATGGGCTGTACGCCGCCGGCGTCTGCACGAGCGGTTGGGATGGAGAGGTCTATGGTGGTGGCACCTGTCAGTCGGTCGGCATGTGGGCAGGTAGCCGTGCAGCCCGCCATGCCGTCGTCAAAAAACTCGGCGGCACGGTCGCGTCTGACTGGATGGGTACCGTCCGCTCAGAGGATCCCTCCGCCGCCCCGGGCCCTTCAGGCGGAGACGCAGCACTGGGCGGAGAGGCTGCCCTGCAGTAAGAGAGCGTTGGGCAAAGCCGAAAGCGTCGTCGTCACGAGGGATCAGCAGAGCTGACAGGGGATGTTCCTCCTGTCAGCTCCCGTCAACCCCTGTTGTCCTCCCCTGTCAGCTCCTGTCACCCTCCCTTGTCAACCCTTGGGTGCATCATATTTTTGGCGGGTTCCATGTATCCTCCTTCTTGAAGATTCCCAGGGTCATCAGTACCTGCACCGGCAGCGCGAAGAGCGGTGGCAGCCACGAAAACTCCCAGCCGACGAATACGCCGAGCGTGATACCGAGCGCAAGGGCGAACAGCCACAATGCGCCGCTCGCCACACCGTAGCGCCTGGATTTCAGCGGGTCGACAAACCCCGAATAGTCTTTGAAGACCCTCTCTCCATCCATTGACTTTTCAAGGTCTCGGTCAATCATCTCTTTCAGCCACGGTTTTTGCCGTTTTGTCTCGGTTGCAAGCATAAAGATCCATCCGCAGATGGCGGGGATTATCAACACGGCTTTGATGCCCAGCGCGGCAGACATCTCCCACCCATCAGATAAGAATGATACCGTTGCAAGCGCTGCCCCTAAAACACCGATCAAGCAGATGATGCCATAGGCCAGGGCGCGCGCGCTTTTCATGGCGTAGTGCGCGGTTGTTTCCTGCGACAATCCAAAATAGGTATACACCCCACACGCGATGGACAGCAGGGCGGCGGCAAGGTAGTAGGATGTTTCGCTCGCCCTTCCAAATGAATTGATGAGCGCCAGCCCCACAGCCAGCAGCAAAAAAGCTGTGGCAACCGCCATCCCAGCGGCGGTTTTTTTCGTGAGCGGCACTTTGGCTTTCATGTACATTTGCCCAATGGTTTCTGTACGCTTCTGCTTTGCGGCATTGTCGGCAATGGCGGTTATGTCGCCAAGCTCTGCGCTGGCCTTTTCAAACGCTGCATCTTCTGACAGCCCCTTGCCGATAAACTCCTTCACACGTTCATGCAGATTAACGGCGATTTCTTCTTTGAAATCCCGCAGGTCAGGTGTGTCGCTGTAGTCCGCAAACAAGCGGTCAACGTAAACTTGTTCTCTCATGGCTCATTCCTCCAATAGCTTATTGAGTAGCTTTTTGGTTTGTTCCCATTCGCTTTTATTCTGCTGAAGCTGTTCCCGTCCCGATGCAGTAATGTGATAGTACCTTCGTCGACCGCCTTGCGTTTCATCTCCCCAATAGGAGGTGATATATCCGCCGCCCTCAAGCCGCTTATAGCTGGAATACAACGTCGCCTCCTTGAGCTCAAAACTGCCTTCGGCCTTCTCGATGATACTTCGCCTGATTTCATACCCATAGTTGTCACCCTTGGCAAGGATGCTGAGAACAACGGTGTCGGTGTGCCCGCGCAAAAGGTCGGACACCATGTCTTCGTTCAATCGAGTCACCTCCTTCATCAGTAGGATTGTATTGTACAACAAATTACTATGATAATCAATATACTTTGACGATAATTTGAGTGTATTGAGCGCTGGCGGTTACAGTTTTCCGATGTCGGGACAAAACTGTAACCTTTGCACTGATTCACCAATAAGACTAAAATATAGACCAAATAGTATTGACCAAAATATGGTACACTACGATGGCTGACAACTGTGAGGAGCTATCATGACACCAAAGACTATAGGTTTTTCCGAGGCCAAGGCCAGACTCTCTGAGATAACTGAAGAGGTAAACCGCACGGGTCGCTCAGTGCTTGTGTACAAACGAAATAAACCGTGGGTCAACATTACGCCAGCGTCAGAAGATGCGCAGCAAGCCCCTCGTCTTTCCATGTTTGGCGCACTTAATGCATATGCCAATCCTGCAATTAGGAAGCAAGAAGACGGAGCCTGGGAAGAAGCAATGGTGAACAAAAATGCAGTTCGTTGATGCAAATTATGTATTGCGATACCTTCTTAATGATGATCCCATACAGTCAACAATAGCCAAAGGTATCATCGAGGCCAATCATGTTGAATTGCCTGTTGAGGCGTTATCAGAGGTAGTCTATGTATTAAATGGGCGCTATGGTTTGTCGCGTGAGCAGGTTTGTGAGACCATGAAAGCCCTTATCGACGAATCTGGAATTGGCATCAATCGAGAGAAGTCGATTTTTGCGGCTCTTACCTATTATTCTGAATCCAAGCTGGATTTTGTGGATTGCCTGCTCGCTGCTCGCGCCATCATGGAGAATGCAACAATCCATACCTTTGATAAGAAACTCAGAAAATTCATTGACCATGAGCGAGCGATAGTACCGAGCAGCAATGGTGCGCTGAGCTAATCTAAACCTCCCCAGACAATCGTTCCCAAGTCCACACTTAACTATCGCGGTTGGTTTTACGTTATCATGGTGCCTGAGAACTGGAGACAGGAAAGGGTTTGCCATGAGCACGAAAGAAAACAATGCGTATGATTCGAACAAATCGTCAGAGTTGACAGGGGACGTTTCCCTTGTCAACTCTGATTCGAGCGCAGACGGAGCTATTGCCGGAGAGGGCACCTCCAAGTTGACAGAGTTGACAGGAGAAACGTCCCCT
>JAITOC010000007.1 GCA_031290175.1 Coriobacteriales bacterium
GCGCCGGGACAGAATGGCTCAGACGAGCCCGACCCAGAAGAGTAGGTGATGGTTATGAGCGACACTACTATCGGCCGTAAGATAACGGAACTAAGGGAGGCTCTGCTGCTGTCACCTGAACAGCTTGCTGAGCGGAGTGGTGCAGAGCTTGCGGTCATCAAAGGCATCGAGGCGGGGGAGATAATCCCTTCGCTCGCGCCCCTGATTCGTATCACGCGGGCACTCGGTGTGCGTCTCGGCACGCTGCTCGACGATGACGAGAACCTCGGGCCTGCCCTCGTGCGCTCCATCGATTACTCCCAGTCCACCCGCCTGAAGGCACTTGAAACCCACAGCGATGGGGGCGGGCTCATATTCAATGCCCTCGCGGAGGGCAAAGCGTCACGCCATATGGAGCCCTTCTACATCACGCTGGAGCCCTCGGGAGAGAGCTCGCACACGCTCTCGGCCCATGAGGGCGAGGAATGGCTGTTCGCGCTGGAGGGACCGCTGGAGATTGCCTATGGCAAGGAGACCTACGTGCTCCAGCCGGGGGACAGCATCTACTACGATTCTATCGTGCCGCATCAGGTGCGTTCGTACGAAGGCGCGTCGGCGAAGTTCGTCGCCGTTGTCTACACGCCAGCATAGGACTTCGCACACCGCTTATTTCGACAGGCAGGTGGGCGTTACCTGTGCTTGCGCAGAGCAGTTTGCGCGTTCTCGCCCTGCCTTCATGCCGACCCACTGTCTTGCAGAAAACCTCGGATTATTGGGAGAGTATCATGATTGAAGATTTCATCCTCCACTCGGAGTCAACCATTGGCGACTACTTTCGTATGCAGGTTGCCTTGGGCCCCGACCACGAGTTTATCGTGTACCCTGACCGCAGTCTCAGATGGACCTACAAGGATTTTGACCTCCGCACCGACAACCTCGCCAAAGGGCTGCTCGCCATAGGCATGAAGCCGGGGGATCACCTCGGCGTCTGGGCGCGAAACGTCCCTGACTGGCTGACCTTCATGTTCGCCACCGCCAAGGCGGGCATCGTGTTGGTCACGATGAACCCGTCGTACAAGAGCCACGAGCTTGATTACGTGCTCAAACAAAGCGATATGTCCACCCTGTGCATTATCGATGCCTGGAAGGATGTTGACTACATCAAGATCATCCGCGACCTCATCCCCCAGGCACGGGAGTGTGAGCGCGGGCATCTGCATGCGCCGGAGTATCCACGTCTGAAGAACCTCATCTACATGGGACCGGAGAAGCACCGCGGCTTCTACTCGGTGCCGGAGCTCATCCTGCTCGGTCAGCATCTTCCCGATGAGGCGCTTGCCGAGGCGGCTGCGAGCTTCACGAACAACGATGTTGTAAACATGCAGTACACGAGTGGTACGACGGGCTTTCCTAAGGGCGTCATGCTCACGCACCGCAACATCCTGAACAACGGCTTCTATATCGGTGAGCGCGAGCTCCTGACGCACGAGGACCGCGTCTGCCTGCCGGTGCCGTTCTTCCATTGCTTTGGCTGCGTGCTCGGGGTCATGGCGGTGCTCACGCATCGCTCCACGATGGTCGTCGTCGAGGAATTCGACGCGCTCATGGTGCTCCAGGCTATCCACAAGGAGCGGGCGACAGCAGTCTACGGTGTGCCGACGATGTACATCGCGGAGCTCAATCACCCCAAGTTCAACGACTACGACCTCACCTCGCTCCGCACGGGCATCATCGCTGGTGCCGCCGTGCCGCCTGAGGTTACCCGCGAGGCCATAGAGCGCATGGGTATGGCTCAGATTACCAATTGCTACGGACTGACCGAGACCTCGCCGGTGTTCATCCAGACCTCCTGGGACGACAATATGGAGCATCGCCTCTACACTATCGGGCGTCCCCACCCGCCGGTCGAGGTGCGCGTCGTCGATCCGAATGACGGGCATATCTGCGGTCCGGACGAGATCGGCGAGCTCTGCTGCAAGGGCTACAACGTCATGAAGGGCTACTACAAGATGCCCGAAGCAACGGCTGGTGCCATCGACGCGGATGGCTTTCTGCACTCCGGCGACTTGGGGAGCTATGATGAGGACGGCTATTACAAGGTGACCGGACGCATCAAGGATATGATCATTCGTGGCGGCGAGAACATCTACCCGCTCGAGATTGAGAACTACCTGCTCAAGATGCCCGGCGTGCTCGATGCGCAAGTCGTTGGCGCGCCCGACGAGCGCCTGGGCGAGGTCGTCGTCGCCTTCATCAAGCAGCGCGAGGGCTTCGAGCTCACCGAGGAACAGGTACGCGCAGATGCGGTCAAGGAAATCGCGCGCTTCAAGGTGCCAAAGTACGTATTCTTCGTGGATGAGTATCCCGAGACGACGAGCAAGAAGGTACAAAAGTTCAAACTCCGCGAGACAGCCGCCAAACTGGTTGAAACTCGCAAGAAATAGAGTAAACTTATAAGTTACCCAAAGTAAAGGAGTCAGCAGTATGGCACAGAAACGTGTTCTCACTATTCAGGATATTTCGTGCGTGGGCAAATGCTCGCTTACCGTGGCACTACCGATACTGAGCGCTGCCGGTATCGAGACCTCGATTCTGCCCACTGCCATCCTGTCCACGCATACGGGGGGCTTCACGGGCTACACCTTCCGCGACCTCACGGAAGATGTCGTCCCCATAGCGGAGCACTGGAAGACGCTGGACCTCAAGGTCGATGCCATCTACACCGGCTACCTGGGAAGCGAAGAACAGCAGCAGCTCATGGCGGACATCTTCCGCGACTTCAAAGGCACCGGCACCGTCGTGCTCGTCGACCCCGCGATGGCGGATAACGGCAAGCTCTATCCTGCCTTTGACGAGAAGTTCGCCCTCGGAATGCGCGACCTCTGCAAACGTGCAGACATCATCGCGCCCAACCTCACCGAAGCAAGCTACATCCTCGAGAAGCCCTACCCGGGCGAGGACTACGATCAGCCCTACATCGAGCAGACCCTGCGCGAGCTTGCCGCCCTCGGTCCCGCGCAGGTGGTGCTTACGGGCGTCTCCTTTGAGAAGGGAAAGCTCGGCGCAGCGGCATACGACCGGGCGCTCGACAGCTTTGAGTACTACTTCACCGAGCGCGTTGAGGGCTACTACCACGGCACGGGCGACATCTACTCCAGTGCGCTTCTGGCGGGCATCCTCAACGAGAAACCCCTTGCCGATGCCATACGCATCGCCTGCGAGTTCACCGTAGGAGCCATCCGCCGCACCCGCGCCGCCGCAACCGACCCCAAATACGGCGTAGACTTCGAGCACGAACTAGCCGCTCTGATAACCCTGCTGGGAGAGTGACCTTCGGGGTTGTCCCGTCCCCCCTGTGTCGCAAGTCGAAACTTACCGTGAGAAGATGATCTTCTCGTTGTTGAACATCCGGGTCAGTAGCACAATGCAGAGCCCTGTGAGCAGGAGGTTCTCCACTACGGCAACTGCTACATAGGGGGGGTTGGCGGTAAACGAGAACACGCTCACCATGCACTGCACGCTGTTGTAGACGGGGATCAGGTAGTAGAGCAGGTTATCCTGAGCGGACTGCGAGAACATCCCCAGGACTCCTATGAGCATGACGACGATCATCAGAGGGGTGACATAGGTGCCCGCCTCTTTGACCGAACGCGCAAAGGCGCTGATAATCGAGATGAGACCGACGAAGAGCAACACCGTCGCGAAGGTCACGGCAAGCAACATCAGGTAATCCGGCACTCCGTAAAGCAGCGTCTCCGTGCCACTGGCTGCTGTATCGCCCAGCATCCTGGGCAGCGAAAGCAGCAAACCTATGAAGCTCGATGTGCCGGAGAGCAAGGATATGAATGCAATGCTTAAGACCTTGCCAAGCGCTAGCTCAGAGCGCTTCAGCGGCGTGATGAGCATGGTTGCGATGGTGCCACGCTCCTTCTCGCCCGCGACAGATTCAGGCGCTATTGCCATACAACCGGAGAATAGGACAATCATCATGACCATGGGCAGCAGGGAGGCGAGAAGGAATCCTGCGCTGTCTTGCTCAGTGGCGAGGTCATAGCCACCCTCAGCCGTGTTAACGCTGAACAGGGGAGCGAGCGAGTATTTGTAGGCATCGAGGATCCCGGTGGTCACGTTGAGCATCGTGCTGGACTCGACGCGCGTGGAGTTGTAGTAGATTTCGACCTGCGGTGGGTTCTGGGCAGCGCTGGCGCTGGAACCGCCGACCCCGCTGGAACCGGAACCGTCGGAGCCATCGACACCGTTGACACTGTTGACACCGCCGCCGCCCAATTCGCCCGTGACCGCCTCGTCAAAGTCAGCGGGAAAGACGATGAGCAGGTCGGCTTCCTTGTCGGCAATCTGCTGCTTGACGTCCTCGGCTTCCGCTTCGGTCACCGGAGTGACGCTGAGATCAGCCCCCTCCATCATCGGCTGCACCGAGGCAGGGAGGTTGACGGCGTAGATGGTGGGAGCATAATCCTCGTCCACCGTGAACATGCTGCCCATCGCACTGCCGATGAACGAGTAGACGAGATAGATCATAAGACCTGGCAACAGGAGCGTTGTGAGCACCATGCGCCGATCGGTGAAGAAGCGCGCGAACTCCTTCTTTATTATCGCAAGGAGCCCGGAGCGCTGGGGAGTCGTTTGCGCCATCATGCCACCTCCCCCGTCGTCGAGACGTAGAGGTCGAAGAAGGTGTCCTCAAGACTGCGCTGGGGGCTCACTTCGGCGAGCGTGCCCGCTATCGCCATGCGCCCCTCGATGATGATGCCCACGCGGTCACAAAGTTTCTCGACCAGCGAGAAGATATGAGTGGATAGGATAATGGTCTTGCCCCCGCCGCGCAGCTCTGCGAGGTAATCAGTGACGACCTTTGCCGTGATGACATCGAGCCCGTTGGTGGGCTCGTCGAAGATGAGGATGTCAGGGTCGTGGACAAGAGAGATGGCGAGCGAAGCCTTCTGCTTCATGCCCGTGGAAAGCTCGCTGACCTTGACCTCGGCAAACTCGTCGATGCCGAAGCGCGCAAACAGGCTTTCGCGCCGTTGTGCGACAAGCTGGAGGTCGATGTTGTGCAAAGCGGAGAAGAAGTCGAACAGGTAGCGCGGCGTGAAGAATTCCTCAAGCTTCAGTTCGCTGGTCAAAAAGCCGATGCGCGCACGCACCTGCCCAGGCTGGGTGCGTATGCTGAAGCCGTCGATGGTCGCGTCGCCTGAGTCGGGCTTGATAAGGGTCGCAAGCATACGGAGCGTGGTGGTCTTGCCCGCACCGTTTGGACCGAGCAGCCCGAATATTTCGCCTTTGTACGCACTGAAACTGAGACGGTCAACGGCAACACGGGTCTTAGCATGTGTGCGCTCCAGCCGCTGCTGCTTCGTCGAAAGCCTGAAGGTCTTGCTCAGCCCCTCAACACGTAGTATCTCCTGCATAAAGTGGCTCCTTTCGTCAGAGTTCATTGTAATGGAAGTCGCAAGTTGCGGTTTTGGGGACAAATGGGGGACAAATGGGGACGGTACCTTTGTCTTGCTGGGGTTCGCAAGACAAAGGTACCGTCCCCATTTGTCCCGCAGCGCAGGCGTACCGTTTCGCAGTTGCGCTATCAGTTGCGCTATAATGCTGTGGAACGAATCACGGTACCTCGACGAAAGGCAAGCAATGTCCGGACATTCCAAGTGGGCGACCACCAAGCACCGCAAGGCTGCTCAGGACTCGAAGCGCTCCGCTCTGTTCTCCAAGCTCTCGCGTAACATCACCGTAGCCGCCAAAGAGGGCGGTGACCCCAACCCCGCAAACAACGCTTCGCTGGCTGCGGCGGTCGCAAAGGCAAAGGGCTACTCGCTTCCCAAGGACAAGATCGACGCTGCCATAAAGAAGGCTTTTGCATCGGGTTCTGATGGTGCCCATTATGAGAATGTCGTGTATGAGGGCTACGGTCCGGCGGGTGTTGCCGTGCTGTGTGAGGCGCTGACCGACAACCGCAATCGCACGGCAGCCGATGTGCGTTCCGCCTTTGGGCACAGCGGTGGCAACCTTGGCACGACGGGCTCGGTGGCATTCCAGTTCGAGCGCAAAGGGCAGCTCACGCTCGATAAGGCGCAGGCCTCCGATGAGGACGAGTTCATGCTGCTGGTGGCAGAAGCGGGTGGCGATGACTACGAGGATGCCGACGAGGAATGGGTCGTCATCACGGCTCCCACCGAGCTTGCCAATGTCAGGAAGGGTCTGGAGGATCAGGGTCTTGAGATAAAGGGCTATGAGCTCATCATGCAGCCGACCACGCCCACCGAGGTGACTGTCAGCGAAGCCAGAAAGGTTATGCGCCTTATCGACAAGCTGGAAGAGCTTGAGGACCTGCAGAACGTCTACCACACGATGGATATCACCGACGAGATAGCAGCCGCACTCGACGAATAACCAGAGGGGCAGGGGAGTATGCGCCTCGCCAAAGCAATAGTGCGCAAAGCATCCGAGCCGCAGCACGGCGTGCAGCGGCTCGCGTGTACCCTGGCTGGGGCAGTGCAGCAGGGCAGCGAGAATGGGGCGACTCCGCAAGCTGTCACGAAAACCGACGAGAGCGAAGCGCGCACTGAGAATCTTGCGAACACAGGCATTTCCAGCTCCGCCCCCAAAATCCAGGCGCTCAACTACCTCGCCCTGGGAGCGCCCTGCGTCATCGGCGACGAGGTGCTGCTCAACATGACCGCTCTCGACCTCGCCCTCGGCACCGGCGGTTTCGCCTTCGTCGTCCCGAGCACCGCTCCCGGCGCAACGGCAAGCGGTCACATCATGAAGCTGCGCTATACGCCGCTCCAGAGCGAGGTGCTCGCCGTCGAAGAGGAAGCATCTCCCCACCACGCAACCATGCTGGCGGCACAGTCCCTTGAGGGCACGCCGGTTATCTGTTGCGGTCTGCACAGTCAGGTGCCGCTTGTTGCTGCGGCGTGTAAGCAGCAGCGCCCCCAGGCGCGCGTGGTCTACTGCATGACCGACGACGCGGCGCTCATGCACTCGTTTTCCGAGCTCGCAGCGCAGGCTCAGCAACAACAACTCATCGACGCGACCATCACCTGCGGTCAGGCACAGGGGGGAGACCTTGAGGCGGTCAATCTCTACTCGGGTCTGCTCGCCGCGCGTCATGTGCTTGCTGCCGATGCGATAATCGTCTGTATCGGTCCGGGAGTCGTGGGCACCGCAACCCCTTTTGGTCACGGCGGTATGGCTCAGGCTCAGGCGCTCAACGCCGCCGCCGCGCTCGACGGCGTGCCCATCGCTGTGCTGCGGCTCTCCTTTGCGGATAAGCGCGAGCGCCATCAGGGTGTGAGCCACCACAGTCTTGTCGCCTTGGGCAGGGCGACGCTGACAGAAGCGGTCATCGCACTACCCGCCAATCTGGAGCCTGAGCAGGCACAAGCCGTCGAGCGTGCCCTCGCAAAAGCAGGAATACCCGATAAGCACGGCATCGTTGAGGTGCCGGTCACCCCAGGGGAGATCGACCTGCGCGGACTTACCGTCACCACGATGGGGCGCGCGCAGAAAGATGATCGCGCCTTCTTCTCCGCAGCCTTCGCCGCCGGCATCCTCGCCGCCCGCTTCCTTGCAGAATCTCTTTGAAGTATGAGTGACGAACTGTGGTACCATAAATCAACGCTTTGATAAGAATGCAGGTGTACAGAGTGACAAGAATCATAAAGCTGTTTATGGCCGTAGCGCTCTGCTTCGCTGTTCTGCTTACTGGGTGCTCTGCAGGCAGCAAGCCACCAGCTGAACGAATCGATGACCCCACCACAGCGGAAAACCCATTCGCAGTCGGTGAGGATGGGACTGGCATAACACCCGATGCCTCATTTTCCTACGGCCCTCTTGTACGATCCGTCAGCTTTGATGGTTCCCCTCTCAATGTTGTCTATGAATTCGATAACGCGGGTTCTTCTTTTGAGTTTGGGCTGCTGGCGTTTATAGATGGAGTGCTGCAGCCTTACTCTTCGGATAGCGACCCTGGCAACAGCTACCTGCACGCATTCCAACTTGAAGAGGGCGAGCGCGCAGAAATTACGCTAACCATCACCCCGACTGTCGGCACCAAAGGTCAGATACAATATCTACGCACGGTAGTTGTGCTTCACCCCTTTTACCAACCGGATCTTACAAAGCCTGTTCTATTCGGACACAACCTTGAGTGTGGGGCAGATAATTACATACCTGTCGAATACCTGGTCGATGCCGAGTCAGAAGGGACAAGCATTGCCACGGATGCAGGCAGTGGTGTCGTGCATGTCGAAGACATCAGTCAACAAACCGAGGCATACTATAAGGAAAATGGGTTGAGTCTTGACGAGCCTAGGCTTATTCTTGAGGATCTGGATACAGATTCGCAGAGTCTCGCTGGTGAAGACTCCTATCAATTCACTATCACGGGGATAGGTGGTTCAAGCTGCGACTATCGCCTTTACCTGTTCTGTAATCTGGAGCCGTATGTGTTCAGCAGTGGCGCTCTGCTTTTCCCAAGAACGGAAAGAGGCTCGACATTTTTGAGTAATCTGGAGCCGTATCTGCTCAGCAGTGGCGCTCACTACGTTGACTTCCCCATTGAGAAAGGCAAGCAGACAAGCATCGACATCGACCTTGATCTCTCGGCCTTGAATGCGGGAGACACGGTAACCGTCTTTGCTCTTGCGATCCCCGTAGTGCATGAACCGGATAACTATACCATTCGTTCTCTGCAATCGGAGCGTTATCTGTTTGTAAAGGAATAAGCCGATGGAGAAAGGTCTTGGTGTCAAACGATGACCTTGGAGCTGATTGGTGTATCTAAGCGCTATGGGTGACAATTGGGGGGGCGGTACGATTTTGTCACCTTGACAGCTGCAATCCATCAACTATTTAGTGACAGCAGACAATGGCAGTTTTGGGCTTAACGAAGCACTAATGATAAACTAGCCGATCAGAGACGGCTGGCTAAGCTCAACCGTGCACTCAGGACGTTTTGACCAGTGTTTCAGGAGAACAGGTGAGCAGACATGAGCTCAGAGGAAGCGAAGACCATCCCCGGGTCAGTATTCAAAGGAGCGCTGAGAGACTTCCTCTCCTATCTCGCCGTTGAGCGGGGCTCCTCTGAACTGACAATCGAGGCCTATGGCCGCGACCTCAGGCGTTATCTCGGCTGGTTTACGCAGGGGGGCGTGGACGACTTCTCGGGTATCACGCGTGAGCAGATAGGCTACTTTCTGGGCGAGTTGCAGGATCTTGGCTATGCGCCTGCGTCCATTGACCGTACAGCTTCTGCCATCAAGAGCTTTCATCGCTTTGCCGTGCGGGACGGGCTGACCTCAGACGACCCAAGCGCACTGCTCCGGCTCCCCAAGACCCCCGACCTTCTGCCTACCGCCCTAAGCATCGAGCAGGTCATGGGTCTCCTTGACCAAAGTTTTCCAGCAACGCCCGCCGGCGTGCGGGACAAGGCTCTGCTCGAGTTGCTCTATGGCTGCGGGCTGCGCGTAAGCGAGCTTTGCGGTCTCGATCTGCTTGCGCTCTCATTGGAGGAGGGGCAGCTCCGCATCACCGGCAAAGGCAACAAGACGCGCATGGTTCCGCTTTCGGGCACTGCACTTGAGGCGCTCGAGACTTACCTGCGCACGGCACGCGGCGGGTTGCATCCCGCCCGCGTGCTTGCACCTGTGGAGGGGAGTGCGGTCTTCCTCAACCAGCGGGGCGGGCGCATCACGCGTCAAGGCGTCTTCCTCATCGTGAAACGCTACGGCGTTGCGGTGGGCATAGCAGACCTGCACCCGCATACGCTGCGCCATTCCTTTGCAACACACCTGCTTGAAGGGGGAGCAGATCTGCGGAGCATCCAGGAGCTGCTCGGCCACGCAAACATCACAACCACACAGATATACACACATGTCGACCGGAGCCATATCCGGGAGGAATACCTCAGCACCCACCCCCGCGCCAGAATAAAAAGCTGACACCAGCCCTCCGCGCAGGGTGCCTTACACAACGCATACCCACTTACACAACGCATACCCAACCACGAGAAGAATTCCGAGGCTTGGGGCGCTGAATTATGTGGGTATCGTGGGCTTTTGGCTCGTGGGGTAAAAAATGTTGAAAAAAGAGTATTTTTGTCGAATTATGGGAGACTATGTGATACTATGTGGGTCATGAGTATTCAGGAAGCACCAAATACAGAAAGGAGGGGAGCATGGATGCGCAATCACCGCTGGAGTCGTTGCCACTTTACGGAGTTGACAGCTACAAAGTAGATGAGAAGCACCGCATCTCTCTCCCCGCCAAATACCGCAAGATGCTTCCTGAAAACCTCGTTGTCCGGTTATCCAGTGACAAGAAGTTCCCATCGCTCATTATCTCCAGCATCGAGTATTTCAAAGAATACAGAGAGCAGATGTTCGAGGCGGATGGTGGGTTCAGACAGTCGAATCTTGAGCACCAGCGGAGGCAGCACGACATCGACAGGAATATTGCTTATCTCGAACTCGACTCAGCGAATCGGCTCAAGATTCCTTTGACGCAGTTCCAAAAAGCCCGCATCGGCAAAGATGTCGTGATCATGGGAGATGAGCTGAGCCTCAGCGTTTGGGATGTTGAAGTCTTTGCTGCTTATGAGGATTATCTCGATTCTCGAGGAGATTCTGGACAGACCGAAATCGCGTGACCTTGATAGCAGAATACCGGCACAACCCCGTCATGCTTACAGAATGCAGACAGGCACTGGCTCTCAAGCCGGGTGAGACCTGCTGCGATTGCACCCTCGGAGGAGCAGGACACTCGCTCGAGTTTGCCTGTGACCTACAGTCAGCGGGTACGCTCATCGGGATAGATCGCGACGCTGCCGCCCTCAAGGTGGCAACACAACGCATTAACGAGCGATTCAGCGGCCTGCACTTCATTGCACTGCATGGGAACTTTGCTGATATGGACGAACTGCTCCTTTTGGCACGCGTTCCTGGCATCGACGGCTTTCTTTTCGACCTCGGCGTATCTTCGCCACAACTTGACTTCCCAGAACGGGGCTTCTCGTACGCTCAGAGTGCCCCCCTTGACATGCGGATGGATCCAGGGCAACAAACCCTAACCGCAGCTGAGATCATCAACACCACAAACGAAGCAGGTCTCACCTGGATCCTCCAGACGTACGGAGAGGAGCGTTGGGCAGCACGCATCGCAGCCTTCATCGTGAAGGCGCGTGCCCAAAAACCTCTTACAACAACCGATGAACTGACAGAGCTCATCAAAGCGGCTATTCCCGCCAGCGCCCGGAGAACCGGGGGCAACCCCGCAAAGCGCACGTTCCAGGCACTTCGCATAGCAGTCAACGGTGAGACGGATGCTCTGCAAAAAGGGCTTGAGGCGGCTTTGCGCTGGCTCAACCCAGGCGGACGCATCGCAGTCATCTCCTATCATTCGCTTGAAGATCGTATCGTGAAGGAAGCATTCGCCCAGGCGGCGATTGGGTGCGTCTGCCCTCCTGAGGCACCAATGTGTGTCTGTGGGCAAGAGCCGGTACTCTCAAAGATTGCGAGAAAACCGCTGGTACCCACCAGCGCTGAAGTTGAAGCAAACCCACGCAGCAGGAGCGCAAAGCTTCGCTGGGCGGTCAAGCGATAGAACGGTAATGTAGGCGCGACCTGATGCCCGATACGGCAGTCGCAACGCAGCAGAAACGTAGTAGCACATGGCACAGGCAGCTTATGCATATCAAGAACCGGCACGGCGCTACCGTGAAACCGAGCGTCCTCTTCCGCAGAGGCCGCCTCTGCGCGTGTTGCCTGGGAAAAAGGCAGCACCGAAGAAGCGCACAACCACCCAGCTGTTGTCAGCCTCACAGATCAAGACCCTTTTCACGGTTGTTGTCTGTGCGGGACTCTTCATTGCGCTCGTGTGTGGCGTTCGCGTAGCACTCTCAACGATGACCTATGAGACGCTCCTTTCATCCGAAGCGATTTCAAGCGATATTGCGGCTGCACGCAACGAGGGGAATCTGCTCGAGGTTCAGTATTCCGTAGCCACGAGTCCCAGCCGTATACAGCAGAAAGCTTCCGAAGAACTTGGCATGGCTCCTGCTTCACAGGTAGAATTGCTCAATCCTATTAGCGAGGAATAGCCCATGGGCACACGCGGTAATCAGAATCGCCCCGTGCGTGGCGGTGCCCACAATAAGGCAACGCTCACACATAAGGGAAAAGTAAAGGGATCAAACCGCGAAGTCGTTCTGTTCCTGTTCTTCGGTCTCATGGCAATCGCAATTGTCGCGCAGCTCTTCAATCTACAGGTGCTGGAAGCTCAGGCATACAGCGAGCAGGCACGTTGGCAACGAAGCGGCGAAGCTCGCCTTGAGGCAAAGCGCGGCACCATCTACGACCGTAATGGCATCCCGCTCGCTATGAGCGTTGATGCGACGAATATTTGCGCAAACCTCGATGAGATCGAGAACCCGAGCGCAACGGCAGCCATACTTGCTGAGGAACTCGGCGGCGACCAAGCGTATTATTATGAGCAACTCACACAAGGGAGCGTTTATCTGCTTGAGGGCGGAGTGCAGGACGAGACCCTGATATCGAGCCATATGACATATATGGGCGGACAGCTCGGTGACTCCGAACTGTTCAGCCAGCTCGCAGCCATGCGCCCCGTGCGATCGGCAGTCTACATCTACATCCAATGGAGAGCCGATGTTGAAGAGGCCGACCGTCTCAAGGCTCGTAACACAGAGCTTCAAGAGGAGATAGACAAAAAGTACGCTGCTCTACGAGAAGAAGACCGTCCTGCCACCGCTCTCTACGGCATCCACTACGAGGCAACGACCAAGCGCGTGTATCCCTATGGACAGATAGGAGCGCAGGTTATCGGCTCAGTCGATTCTGAAGGTGTGGGAGTCTCAGGGCTTGAGCTTACCTATAACAGCGTGCTCTGTGGATCCAACGGCTCGATCTCCACCGAGTGGGCTCAGGGAGGCGTACCGATACCGGGGGTTGCCGTAGAGCGTGTCGACCCGGTTGATGGCGAGGATATCATCATCTCGATCGACATCGATTTTCAGGCCTATGTTGAGAGCGAACTGCTCCGCGCAGGTGAAGAGGGCAACTGCAATAACGCTAACACCCTTGTGCTCGATAGCGGGACAGGTGAGATCTATGCCGCCGCATCACTGCCCCTGTATGATCGGGAGAACTTGAACGAGGAGGCAGTGGAGCAGGGTGCCATGGTGCTCAAGGGTGTCACGACCGCCTATGAGCCCGGATCGACCTTCAAGATACCAACGGCAGTCACGGCACTTGAGCTTGGCGTTGTCACTCCTGAAGAGGAGCTCTTTGTCCCGGCCTATCTTCCCTTCTATTCTGACGGATTCTACCTACACAGCATCTCGGATGCTCACCAGCGTGGCGACGAGACCATGAGCTTTGCTGGAATCATAAAGCAATCATCAAACGTTGGAGCCAGTCTCATTAAAGAGCGTATAGACAACTACACATTCGAGAGTTATCTCCGCACTTTCGGTTTTGGAGGAGCAACACATATCGACTACCCGGGCGAGAGTTTCGGAGTGCTCGCACCCGCCGAGGACTGGGGTTTGGTGCAGGCGGCAAACATCTCTTTTGGCCAGGGTGTCTCAGTGAGCTCGTTGCAACTGGTGAGTTTTTACGGAGCCATCGTCAATGACGGTATTCGCGTACAGCCTCACTTCCTTCTTGAGCGGCCACAGGCGCAGACGAGTCTGACGTATAAAAGCGAGCGTTTGATGAGCTCTGAGACCGCTGGGCAAATGACCGACATTATGGTGGGCGTTGTGGCGGATGGCACGGGCAGGTATGCGCAGATCGATGGCTATACGGTGGCAGGCAAGACCGGTACAGCCGAGAAGGCTTCTGAAGAGGGGGGCTATATCGGCGGGGAATATATCGTTTCTTTCGCAGGATTCCTGGCATATTCAGACAGCAAGCTCGTGTGTATCACATCAATGGATAATCCTATCGGAGCAACGACGGTTGCTCCTACGGCACCACTCTATGCCTCGATCATGGGCTTCGCGGCTGAGCATTATATGATCACGCCCGATGTGCGCGTTGTACAGGAACCGTCCGCCGAGTCTCTCCCCCCGGAAGAGACTCCTTAGGATTGGAACGAAGGTGCAGGTAAGTTTCGCACAAATTGCTGAGTTCACAGGCGCCGAGACTTTGGTCGCGGCGCCTGACGCTACCCGTGAGATAGGCACTTTCTGCTGGGATTCTCGTGAAATCGAGCCAGGAGCCTTCTTCATCGCCCTTGCGGGTGAGCATCACGACGGGCACGACTTTCTTGAGGCGGCACTTGAGACAGGTGCCGCTGGGCTGCTCGTTTCACAGATGCCTTCACTCGAGTTGCGTGCTTCTGCTCACGCGCACGGCGCTGCCCTGCTTCACGTGGCCGACACGCAGGAGGCACTCTTTGCCCTTGCCACGGCTGCTCGCAAGACCCTGGGGGCACTCGTCATCGGTGTCACGGGATCCAGTGGCAAAACAGGCACAAAGGAGTTGGTGGCAGCGGTTCTGCGTCAGTACGACCCTGAATTGACCGCCAGTTCCGGAAACCATAATAATGAAGTTGGTCTCCCTGCCACTATCCTGGGCGCGAACCCCGCATCGAAACTGCTTATTCTGGAGATGGGCATGTATGATCGTGGTGAGATTGCCGCGCTCTGCAATGTGGCAGCACCACGGATCGGCGTCGTTACCAACATCGGGCTTGCGCACCTGGAGGTCGTGGGCACGCGAGAGAACATAGCGCGGGCAAAAGCTGAGCTTATCGAGGCGCTCCCCGATAGCAGTGGACTCGCCGTCCTCAATGGTGATGACCCTTGGACGCCCTTTATCCGTGAGGTCTCCCATACGGCAGAGCGCTCGGTTGCCGTGTTGCAGTATGGCATGCAGGCGCATAATGATATCCGGGCGCTGAATCTGACCTTCAGGGAGGAGGATGGCCGCCCGATTTTTGATCTCAAGACGCTTGAAGCAGATACGGTTTCTGTCGAACTCGCCCTCCAAGGGGAGCACTCGGTCATGAACGCGCTTGCTGCCGCTGCGGTCGGCGTGCATTTTGGCATTCCAGCACCTCGTATTGCCTCAGCACTCGCTTCGGTTCAACCACCTGCGATGCGTCAATGTAACATCCTGTTGAAGAATGGTATACGCCTCATAGATGACACGTATAATGCTAATCCCGACTCGATGCGTGCCGCACTTGAGGTGCTAGCGCACATGCCGCGCAGAGGGGCACATGTCGCTGTGCTGGGTGACATGCTAGAGTTAGGCGAGGATGAAGTCGCATTCCACCTCGAGCTAGGGCGTGTCGTTGCCGCTACTGCCGTTGATGAGCTTATCACAATAGGGGCGTTGGCGCGCTTCATCGCCGAAGGTGCCCGTGAGGCGGGTCTCGACGAGCGGTGTATCAGGAGCTTCGACACGATCGAGGAGGGCAATAATGCCCTCGTGGTGACACTTACACAGACGCTGGAAGCCGAGGGGGCACAACACGATGGGCATCCCATCGTGTTGGTCAAGGCGTCCCGCAGCAAGGGGCTTGAACGTGTTGTACGGCATCTAACCGAGGTGTTTGGTGAGCAGACAGGGAGCCCATGTTAGGTTTTTCCGCATATCCGACATTCCAGGTCTTCCTGGCGATCTTCCTTGCCATGGCAGTGACGATGCTCTTGCTTCCTATCTGGATGCGCATCCTGCGCATACGGCAGATCGGTCAGCAGATCCGTGCCGATGGACCGCAGCGCCATCTCGTCAAACAGGGAACTCCCACAATGGGCGGTGTCGCCATCCTGCTCGCCGTTCTTGTCACCGTGCTCCTGTTGGGCAGAACCTACGACACAACCAAGGCGCTCTCGCTTATCCTCATCTCTGCTGCTACCCTGCTCACGGGGGTACTCGGGCTGGTTGATGACCTGTCAAAGGTGGTCAAGGAGCGCTCGCTCGGTCTGCGTCCGAATGCCAAGATGATCTTTTTGACGCTTATCTCCGTTGCGTTCTGTCTGGCAGCTGTCAATCTTGTGGGCATTGAGCCCTGGGTGCAGATACCCTTCCTGCCGCCTTTTAACCTTGGCATCCTCACGACGGTCATTCCTCTTGGAGGCGATGCGGTTCTCAGTATCCCCTGGCTGTATGTTGCTTTCGTCTTCCTGCTCATGGTAGGTATCTCCAACGCCGTCAACCTCACTGATGGTCTCGATGGTCTTGCGGGTGGGACGGTCATGATTGCCATGGTGGTCATGGCGGCAATCGCCTATCGTTCTGACCAGTTGAATATTGCTCTGTTCGCGGCGGCGGTCACCGGTGCGTGTGTCGGCTTCCTCTGGTTCAATTCGCATCCAGCGGGCATCTTCATGGGCGATACGGGCTCGCTTGCCCTTGGAGCGGCCTTTGCAGCCATCGCGGTCATGACCAAGACAGAGGTCATCGCATTGGTTGTCGGAGGCATATTCGTCGTCGAGGCACTCTCGGTCATGATCCAGGTAGGGTACTTCAAATTGACACACAAACGCGTCTTCCTGATGGCGCCCCTGCATCATCACTTTGAGCAAGCAGGCTGGTCTGAGACAAAAGTGGTTATTCGCTTCTGGATCATCACCGCTTTGCTTGCCTGCATAGGCTTTGCCTTGTATTTTGCACAAAGCCTCCATCCCATCGATTTTGCCCCGCTCTTCAAGGCGATCGGGTAGTGGAGTGGGTGTGACAAGTAAGGTGGTTCAGGCAGGAATGCTACAAACAGGTAGTTCAAACGAAGGAAATGGACAGGGAGTGGAGCACGTGGATCTCAGTAAGCTTTCAGTGTGTGTTCTTGGTCTTGGGACGACCGGGCTTGCCAGCGCACGCTATCTGCTCGGTCTCCCTCCCAAAGATTGGAATGATGACGACGCTGACCGTGCGGCCTCCCCTGACAGGGACACGATTCAGGAACCACTGATCGTCTGCCCACGGGTCGCGCGACTTACCATCTATGCAGGTAAAGGCACGCCCAATACACGCGCAGAGGCCGATGCGCTCATCGAGGCGAGCGGTGGCTTTCTCAAGCCTCAGCAGATTGTCTTTGACGAGCAGGAGGTCGGTGGGATCTACGACCTCGCTGTCATCAGCCCGGGAATCGCCCCGAGCAGTCGTATGTATGAGAGCGCAGCCGCCAACGCGGCAGAGCTTATCGGCGAACCTGAACTTGCCTGGAGGCAATCACCTGAACGCTGGATTGGCATCACGGGCACCAACGGCAAGACAACAACAACCGCCCTGCTTGCGCATGTACTCAGCGGGTCAGGCATCAAAGCGCGCGCCGTTGGCAATATCGGCATACCCTGTATCGACGCCATCCAGACGCGCGACGACGATGAGTATCTTGTTGCCGAACTCTCATCCTTCCAGCTTGCAACGGTATACAAGCTCAAGCCTGATGCTGCGATCCTGCTCAACATAACCCCTGACCACCTTGGCTGGCACGGCAGTATGGAAAACTACATCCGCGACAAGCGGCGTATCTTCTATCATATGGACGATGACGCTCCAACCGTCATCGATGCGACGCTTGAGACGACGCGTGACCTCGTGCGCCTGCGCAGGAGCAGCGGCAAGCGCGTTATTCCGCTCGGCACTATTGAGGGGTTGACGGGTGACATGACCGAGCGCTGCGGTGCTCCGGAAGCGGCCTTTGTTGATGCTGCGAGCGATATGCTCGTGGTCATGCACGACGGACGACGCACCGAGCTACTCCATGCAGATGAGCTCAAGCTCAAGGGGGAGCACAACTACGAGAACGCTTTGGCGGCTGCCGCAGTGGCACTCTGCCTCGGCGCGGAGCCGGAGTGCGTCAGGCTTGCCCTGAGGAGCTTTGAGCCCCTCGAGCATCGTATAGAGCCCTGTGGCACCGTTGGTGAGGTGGCCTTCTATAATGATTCCAAGGCGACCAATCCTGAGGCCACTGTAAAAGCACTGAGCGCTTTTCCCGGGAGCCCCTTGGTGCTCATGCTCGGTGGACGCGACAAGAACACCGACCTTACGGAATTAATCGAGGCTGCCAAGGGCACCTGTAAGGCGGTCATCTGTTACGGTGAGGCCGGCCCCCGATTCTACGAGAACTTCTCGGCACTCGGGTATTCCAAACCCTTGCTTATCCCTGACTTCAACACCGCTTTCTCGACGGCGATCAAAACCGCAAGAGCAGGCGATATTATTCTGCTCTCGCCTGCCTGTGCATCATTTGACGAGTTTGCTTCGTTTGAGGCTCGGGGCGGGATGTTCAAGAGTCTTGTGGTTGCTCTACAGGCTTCTGAGGGGGGGCGCTGATGAATCCTATCCTTGCAAAACGACTTGCTTTTATCGCGGTTACTACACTCCTGTTGTTGTTTGGGCTTGTCGTTGTCTTTTCTGCATCGCCCCTGGCTGCTATCACAGAAGACCAGGACGGCTTTGCCGAGTTCAAGCATCAGCTTGTAATGGTCGGTATTGGACTCGTATTGCTCGCCATCGCCGCCATCATACCCTATACGGTCTGGAACAAGAAGATCATCTGGCCGGGCTTCAAGGTCTCCTGGATTCCTTGGGCTCTCATGGTTGTGCTGCTTATCTGGACGCTCATAGAGGGAGACCCCACAAAAGGCGCGCAACGCTGGGTTTATATTGGATCCTCTCGATTCCAGCCTTCAGAGTTCACCAAGATAGCGATGACGCTGTTGGCGGCGTCGCTTGCGGTGCAGGTGCGTGGCAAGAATATCACTGCTCCTTGGATCATCCAGGTCTTTGCGCTCGTCGTTGTGCCGGGGATACTTCTCAAGATGCAACCCGATCTGGGCACGCTCATAATCTCTGTGCTCGGGGTCATCATCGTAGGCTGGTTTGCCGAGCTCAGATTAAAGATTATCCTGACCAGTCTGGGTATACTTGCGCTTATCGGACTGGGGAGCATCATCCTTGAGCCCTATCAGTTGGCGCGAATCACTGCGTATCTCGATCAAGGCGCGAATGCAAGTGATGGCGCCTATCAGACCATGAACTCATACTATGCGCTTGGAGACGGGGGGGTATTTGGCGTTGGACTCGGTATGTCGCGTCAGAAGTACGGCTACCTTCCCGAGGCGCACAACGACTTCATCTTTGCCATTATCGGCGAGGAGCTCGGGCTCATAGGTGCTCTTGTGGTTATCCTGTTGTTCGTGGCTTTTTTGTTCATCGCTCTCAGCATTGCCAAAGACGCTCCCGATGTCTTTGGGCGCTGTGTGGCAGGTACGTCCGCGGCGCTCATCGTACTGCAGGCATTCCTGAACATCGCATGCGTAACCGGTCTTATGCCCATCACCGGCAAGCCGCTGCCGTTCTTCAGTGCCGGGGGCACCTCGATGATTGCTACCCTGACTTTGGTGGGGCTCATACTGTCTGTATCCCTCCGCTCCTCAGTGAGGGATCCAAGCGCCGCTCGACGTGAGAAGTTCCTCATCTATGAAGGCGGAGTTGAGAGCCCTGAGAAGAACTCCCATAAAGGAAAACGTGAGCGTCTGGACGGCAGAAAACCCGCTCCGGCGACGATGCATGCAGCCAGAAGGCCGGTGCCGATAGTAGCCCGCACTGCCAGAAAGTCAGCGCCGATGGCTGCGCAGGTTTCTAGAAGGCCAATGCCGACTAACCCACATCATCCAGCACGGAGCGCGCAGCACCTCTCGACACGTCATTCTCCACTGAACACTTCGTATGCGCACAGCGCGCAGGATAGAGGCGCACACGAAGTATCCCGTGGAGGATCTAGCGTTAAACCCGCGGAGCAGAAAAGCATGGCTGACATCATCCGTACGTTCAGGGCTTTTAGCCAGCGTCCCTCCAAAACCCTGAAGCGCCTTTCTGCGCCCAGACGCTCAGGGGTCGAGAAGCCTGTGTCAGCAGCAAAAGGAGCGCGGCCTACAGGCGAGCGACGTCCTTCAGCGGCGGCATCCAGCTCCTATGGGCTCGCACCCGTCTCAATCGTACGGCATGGCAACCGCTTCTCCTCAGGTCAGAAGGGAGCCTGACGGTGCGCTTTGTCATCTCGGGAGGAGGAACCGCCGGCCATGTCAACCCGGCGCTTGCAGTCGCACAAGGCCTGCAAACCCGTGGACACGAGGTCTTCTATGCGGGAACACCGAGCGGCATGGAAGCGCGCCTGGTAGCAGCAAACGAGATCCCCTATGAGGCGTTTTCAGCAGCCGGCTTTAATCGCTCCAAGCCGTGGACACTGCTCACCTCGGGGTTGAAGGTCGCCCGAAGCACAAGCAAGGCACAACGTTGGCTCTCCGAGCTGAAGCCGGACGCCGTGGCAGGTTTTGGGGGCTATGTGTCGATCCCCGTAGGTTTGGCAGCCGTGCGACTGGGGATACCCCTGCTGATACACGAGCAGAACTCCGCGCTCGGCATGGCGAATCGCTACCTTGCCAAGCGCGCGCAGGCCGTTGCGCTGACCTATGAAGCGGCGGCTTCAGGCTTGAGCACCTCGGGCAGCATTGAAGTGACCGGAAACCCTGTGCGCCCCTCGCTCAAAGAGGCGACTCGCGCGAGCGGACGAGCCTTCTTCGGGCTGCCGCAGGATGCACGCGTCCTGTTTGTGTTCGGGGGCAGTCTTGGCGCGCTGCACCTGAACAAGGCGGTTGCACAGCTCGCCCCCCAGCTCCTTGAGCGCAAGGACCTGCATGTCCTGCACAGCACCGGGCAGCGCGATTATACGCTCATCCGGGAACAGCTGGTGCCTTTGGGGCTCACTCGTGAGCTCGGTCAAATACAAGCCAGCGCTGTGGTGGCAGGGGATAAGCCCTTGTCGCAGGAAACAGCAGAAGGCAGCGCTCTGTCCCATGGCGCATCAGAAGGCGAACCTCTGGCGCATGATGCAACAGAAGGCGGGTCTCTGTCCCATGATGCAACACCCCCTCCCCGCTGGCATCTCATCGAATATTGTGACCGCATGGGTGAGGCACTGGCAGCAAGTGATCTGGTGCTTGCGCGTGCAGGCGCCACCTCGCTGGCAGAGATAAGCGCACTCGGCATACCGGCTCTGCTCGTACCCTTCCCCTACGCAACCGACGATCATCAGACGACCAACGCACAGACCTTAGTTGCAGCCGGTGCAGCCCGCATGGTCTCCGATGCCGAGCTCGACGAGCCCATCTTTGCAGAGACCCTGATCAGCCTTCTTGACAACCCCCAGGAGCGCACTCGCATGGCACAGGCCTCAAGCGCCCTCGGCGCCCATGACGCCGCCGCCGCCCTCATAGACCTCCTGCTGAGAATCACCAGTCTCGCGCAGTAGGACATGGGGCCAGCCCCGCTACTCTCCACTCCGCTTCGCAATACGCCTCAGCGCGTTTTTCACGAGCGCCATCTCGGGCACGCGGAAGAGCAGGCAGAGCGCGAAGCAGATGACGAGCCCTAGCCCGCCGTAGAGCGCTATCATCCCCACGCCTGCAAGCATGCCTTCTCCCAAGGGCAAGAACCTTATCAGCAGCCCCGTTACGACTGCTCCGGCAAGTGCGGCACCCAGAGCCTTCAGCCCTGTGCGGATTGAGTCCTCCATCCTGTAGCTGCCGATAAGTCGTTGTAGCACAAACAGCAGGATAGCAGTTGTCAGGCAGTAGTATACGAAGTCTGCAATCGGCACACCGATGATGCCGATGCCCTCCTTGCCGCAGAGCAGGGCATAAAGCGTGCACTGTAAGGCGCAGCTGACCGTGCAGATGAGCGCGTAGATCCAGAACTTGCGCAGGGCAGCAAAGACATTGAACAGGTACATATTGAGCGAGTAGGCGGGCAGCGCCAGCACCCAGAAGCCGAGAACACTTGCCACATACTGTACATCCTCTGTGTTAAACTCCCCGGCACGAAAGACCTGCATCAAAGGTGCCGCAAGCACGAACATCAGAGCTGCAAAGGGTATGATCAGCAGCAAGGTGCCCGAGATTCCATTGTGCAAAAACCGCTTGAAGCCTGCTGCGTCCTCGCGCGCAGCGGCATCGCTCATCTCTGTGAACAGGGCACGCGCGAGCGAGACCGCGATTATCCCATGGGGCAACTGAAACCAGGTCCAGGCGTACAACAGCGTGGAGGGACCTTCCTGCCCGGTCTCAAGTGAGAAGGCGTTGCGAAAGGAGAAGGAGACAAGCGCACCGACGACGTAGATGACCATCGGGATTCCGGTCTTTATGGTCTCGATAAGACCAGGATCCTTGAAGTCGATGCGAGGGGTGTACTTGAAGCCCTGCCGGACGAGGGCGGGTATCTGCACGGCAAACTGCACGGCTACGCCGAGTGTCGTGCCGATCCCGAGTACGTAGATGGCGAGCATTGCGTCATTTTGGGAGATGAACAGATAGGCGATGAACGAGCAGATTACAACGACATTATTGAAGGCGGGGGCTACGGCTGGCAGGAAGAACACGCGGTTGGCGTTCAGAACTGCGGTAAAGACTCCGCCCAGACCATAGAACAGCATCTGGATTGCAAAAAGACGGAAGAAGCTGACGGCAAACAAGGTCACGCCTGCATCTTCGCCCACGGTGAAGGTCTGCGTGGCGATAATCTGTGGTGCAAAGACCGCCGCGACGAGCGAAAGCGAGCCCATGACGACGATGATGATGTTCAGAAGGTTGGACGCGTAGCGGTCGCCCCCTTCTTTACCGCGCTTCTCGGCAGCCAGCATATAGAGCGGCACGAAGGCAGCATTCAGCAGCCCGCCCGCCACGAGATCGAAGACAAGGTTGGGCATGTTGTTGGCTATCTGGTAAGCCGAGGTGATGAGTGTGTTGCCAAGCACGTAGGCCATAACCCAGGTGCGTAGCAGACCGGTTGCCCGTGAAGCAAGGGTTGCGCCCGCCATCAGGGCTGTCGATCGCGCAACGGTAGGCGTAGCCATCAAGCGGTCTCTGGGGAAGTGCCGATTAATTCCGTCATTGCGGGCTCGACCCGCAATCTCGTTCTTAAAAGCGCAGTTAGATTGCGGGTCAAGCCCTGGGTGACGGGGCGGGGAGCAATTAAACGGTGCTTCCCTAGCGTTGGTTCTTGCAGGGTCTCTTGCGTAGGCTTTTGCGCAGGGCTGCCGGGTGTTTCCTGTAGCGTCCCGTGCCCGGTGCCATGCACTTCCGCGCTCGTGGGCTCGTCGATGAAAAAGCGCTTGTACCAGACGAGAAAGGTAAAGCAGGTCCAGACCTTGCGAGCATTGTTCGCGTTTGTCCCGCTGCTCTGGCAATGCTCGTCAAGGAGGGCAGTGAGCTTGTCAGTGTCAAAGAACTCTGCGGCATACTCGCTCGTCAGGTAGCCGCGCACAATGCTGGAGAAGCGCTCGTCCTTGAGCCAGTTGCGCACCGGTGTGAGAAAGCCGAGTTTCACGCGATCCGCCCACTCGGCAGGGATGGTTTTAGCGGCAGCCTTGCGCAAGGCGTATTTGCCCAAACCCTCAGCAACCTTGTACTCGGGCGGAAGTGTCTCGGCGGTCTGCATGACCACCTTGTCAAGGAAGGGCACCCGAAGCTCAAGGGAGTGCGCCATACTCATCTTGTCGGCCTTCAAGAGGATGTCGCCGGGTTGCCAGAGGTTCAAATCGAGGTACTGCTTCTTGGCAATCTCGTCTGCCCCTTGCACGCGTGCATAATGGGGCGCAGTGATTTCAAGTGGGGTCAGACTGTGCTGGTACGGTGGCTTCAGCAGCTCAGTCGCCTCATCCACCTCAAAGACGATGGCTTGTCCGATGAACCAGTCCTCGGGTCTGCCGCCCCCTCGGATGAGTTGCCCCTGCCCCTTGAAGTAGGGGAGTCTGGCAGCCGCCCTCGCAATCCCACGGCGCAACCCAGCCGGAAGTTTTTTGTACCTGCGCAGCGCAGGGCTATCGCCATACCAGTCGTAACCCGCGAACACCTCATCGCCACCCTCGCCCGAGAGCACAACGGTCACCTGCTCGCGCGCCAGTTGTGCGAGAAAGTATAAAGGCACGACCGAGGGGTTTGAGTCCGGCTCGTCAAGGTGGTACTGGATGGTCGAGAACAGCTCGAAGCTCTCTTCAGGGCCTACCATTTTGCGGTAGTTTTCGATGCCGAGGATGTCTGAAAAATCCCGCGAGAAGACCGTCTCGTCAAAACCCTCATCGGCAAACCCGACCGAGAAGGTCTTGCTTGGCTTCATCGAAGCGGTGATATAGCTTGAATCGACGCCGCCGGACAGGTAGGCTCCCACCGGTACATCGGCGATGCGATGCGCCTCAACTGACTCGTTGATGACCTGATCGAGGTGGTCGATGCACGCGTCAAGCGGCATATGCTCGCTGCGGAAGTCCACATCCCAGAAGCGTTCAACCTGCATCTCAGCGCTCGCCAGGTCGTAGGTAAAGCGATGCGCCTGTGGCAACTTGAACACGCCCTTGAAGAAGGTCTCGGGCAGAGCGTTGTACTGAAAGCAGAGAAACGGCCTGAGCGCTTCAGGATTGACCGCTTTGACGAATGCAGGGTGCTCGAGAAAGCTCTTGATCTCCGACCCAAACAGGAAGCCGCCATCGGGGAGTAGTGTGTAGTAGAAGGGCTTGATGCCAAAGAAGTCACGCGCCCCAAAGAGACGAGCGTTTTCGCGGTCGTAGATGACAAAGGCAAACATGCCGCGTAGATGGTCGGTCAAGCTTGCGCCATACTCCTGATAGCCATGCAAGAGCACCTCGGTGTCGGTATGGGAGAAGAAGCGATGCCCACGAGCGATGAGTTCAGCCCTAAGTGCCTGGTAGTTGTATATCTCACCGTTAAAGACGATGACCAATGAACTGTCCTCGGCTTCGTTGGTCATGGGCTGGCGCCCAGCCTCAGACAGATCGATGATAGACAGCCGCCTGAACCCGAGGGCGATGTTGTCATCGAGGAAGCTACCAGCCATGTCAGGTCCGCGATGCGCGATGCGATCCATCATAGAGGTAAGGGTAGTTTCTCGGTTTTCAATTATGCCGGTAAAGCCGACGAATCCGCACATAGAGTCCGCGTTCCGTTTCTGATGAGGGTGCATGTTCCAATCACAAGTATAGCAGAGTGCAGCAAGGCGGCAGCGCCGGGTGCTATGCGCATGTCAAAGAGCGTGAATCCTCAAAGGTGTGCTTGTCAAATATTTGCTAGAGTCTTATACTAGATATTCTCTAATAGATGTGGCTACCTGGTACGGGGATTTGAGCTTGGCTACGGCTCAAGTGAGGCCTCCTCCGCTGGCTTTGGCCTCAGAGAAGGAGGATGCTGTGGAACGGTTACGTGAGTTTGTTGGCGAGGCTATCGGCACTTTTCTGTTGCTCTTCCTGGGGATTGGGGTGACCACCGCCACCGTTTTGTTTGGTGCATCGACGGGAGTCTTCCAGATAGCCCTGGCCTGGGGCTTGCTTATCGCCTTATGCATCTATGCCTCGCGTCATCTGAGCAATGCGCATTTCAATCCGGCGGTAACAGTAGCCATGGTCGTAGCCGGTCGCATGCCGGCTCGTAAGCTGTGGGTCTACATCCTCGGTCAGCTGGTGGGTGCCACAGCCGGTGCCGCCTTGGTCTGGTTGTTGTTTGGTCCCTCGATCGAGGCAGCGGTAGCAGCACATGGTGGCTGGGGTGTCCAAGGTGGTATGGAGATGGTGTTCATCGGCACCTGGCCAAACAGTGCCGATGCCGTTGTTTCGATGCCGCTGGCTTTTCTCTGCGAGGCCGTTGGCACGTTCTTTCTGGTCATCCTGATCTTCTCGCTGACTGAAGACGCCAACCTGGGGCGTCCGGACTCCAACACGGCACCGCTGTTCATTGGATTGGTGGTGTTCATCGTGATGCTCGTCATCGCGCCGCTCTCCAATGCTGGCATCAACCCGGCACGCGATCTGGGGCCTCGCATCATCGGTGCTTTGGTGGGCTGGGGCGAGTTTGCTTTTTCGTGGGAGATCATCGCAGTCTATGTCGTGGCTCCGCTTCTTGCCGGAGTGGCGGCGGCGTTGGTATTACTATTCGTCATTCAACCGCTGACCAAGTCCAAGCCTGCAGTAACGGGCGTCGAGAAGCTGCCAGCGTCTGAGACTGAGAAGGATTAAGCAAGGTCTGGCTCGCAGATGTGTCAATGTGTCAAGGGGTCGTATAATTTGACACATTTTGCTTACAAATTGTGTCAAATTATAAGACCCCTTGACACACTCAGAAAGGAGCATGAACATGGCAGACATATTGGAAAACGTCAAGGAATACTACAGCAAGACGCTGACTACAAAAGCCGATCTCAAAGCCGGAGTCTGTTGCTGCAGCGAGGACTCCATCCCCAAGGGCATCAAAGCCATCTTGGCGGAGATCGCTCCCGAGATTCAAGAACGATTCTATGGCTGTGGGTCGCCTTTGCCGCCCTATCTGGAGGGCAAGACCGTGCTGGATCTGGGTTGCGGCAGCGGTCGCGATGTCTACATCGCTTCCAAACTGGTTGGTGCCAGCGGGCGGGTTATCGGCGTCGATATGACCCCTGAGCAGATTGCCGTGGCGCGCAAATACCAGGACTACCACCGCGACAAGTTTGGCTACCGTCAAAGCAATGTCGAGTTCTACGAGGGCTATATCGAGGATCTGGCATCGCTGGGCATCGCAGATGGCAGTGTCGATGTCGTGATTTCCAACTGCGTCATCAACCTCTCGCCTGCCAAGGAACTGGTCTTTCAGGAGGCTTACCGGGTCTTGAGGCCGGGTGGTGAGCTGTACTTTTCGGATGTCTTTGCTGACCGCCGCGTGCCCGAGGAACTGACCACCGACCCCGTGTTGCGTGGGGAGTGCCTGGGCGGCGCCCTGTATGTGGAGGACTTCAGGCGGCTGCTGACCCGTGTGGGCTGGCCGGACTTCCGCTATATGAGCAATTGCTCCATCGCGCTGGAAGATGCGGAGATTATCGCCAAGGTGGGCATGGTCAACTACTCATCGCGCACCGTGCGCGCCTTCAAGCTGGACATTCTGGAGGACATCTGCGAGGACTACGGCCAGGTGGCGTACTACCTGGGCACCATCCCCGGTTATCCGCACTACTTTGACCTCGATGACCACCACCGCTTCTTTACCGGGCAGCCCATGCTCGTCTGTGGCAACACCGGAGGTATGGTTCAAGAGACCCGTTTTGGCAGCGCCTTCAAGGTTCTGGGCGATCACAGCATACACTACGGTGCCTTTGACTGCAGCGGTGGCGGTGCCAGCGCTGCCGGCTCCGATTGCAGTAGCGGGGGTTGCTGCTAGGGAGCCCCGATTATTTCGTCATCGTTTGTGGGGGTCATTTGGTTGTTGCAGGTTGCTCGTCAGGAATTTGCGTATCATCAACTCCAGGTTCCGTATCGTTCAAGATTGTTGCGCAATACATCGGGCTGTGAGAACTCACGCCAGCCATACTCGAACAACTTTACGGAAGCGGCCTTGGATTCTATCCAGACGCCTTCTTGCATTTTGCCAAGGGAAAGCTGGATGTTTGCATAATCAGCAAAGCGCTCGGTCTGGTTCTTGCTGTTGAAAAAGCCGATGCCCGTATCATAGATGCGCAGCTCATTAAAGGTTTGCTTTCTGACAATGGTAACTATCGTGCCAATAAGTAAAGGAATGATGAAAACCCAAAACCAGCCAATCACAAACCCCACACTACTAGTAACCCAGCGCACCGTTACACTCTCAGCAAAGCCCAACAGCGCGCTTTGAACAGACGGAATCTTTGCAACAAGGAAAATTGCGATAAAAACAACCCACTCGATTACAATCCTTATCAACTTTCCTTTTGCCCCGTAATCGGTATGCAACAGGTGGGTTGAAACAAGCGTCTTATCCACGGTCAGATCTCCTCCAAATACGCCACGATTTTCGTGTCGCTTCCACCCAGCAGCCTAGGGTCGGCTATTTCTTTTATCTCCACAATCTTGTAATGCCTGTTCTTATAGGGTACTTCCAGGTCAACGTGATATTGTGCATAGAAACGTTTTGTGCGGGTAGACGAACTGTCCTTGGTAAAATCGTAGAACTCCATCTGCAGACTGCCGTCGCTCAGCCCCACGAACTTGGGTTTGAAGGGCGTTTTGTGAGCATGGCGATACACCCCGATAACCACAATGACAAGTAAAACCGCGATGAGCGCAAAGCACACGAGAAGAAACGGATCAATCCCAAACATACGGTACCTCCAAAGCCACGACAATACTCCTTACCGTTCCCGTCTCGGGATTTGACGCCCAGCCCTGAAACAACTATGTTGACAGAATGTTGGCAGGAGACGTTTCCCTTGTCAACCACTGTTATCAATGGCCATTGGCACAGCAACGCTCAACAATTGTGAAACAGGAGGTCTGCATTGAGCCTGAAACACGCCCATATCGTCTACTGCCATCCCAGTGGGGACTCGCTGACTTCCGAGGTGAGGGATGCCTTCATCAAGGGGTTGGACGACTCCGACAAGACTCACACTATCAGCGACCTTTACGGGCAAGACTTTCAGACCGACATCACCGAGTCCGAGTACCTACGTGATGCCTACTACGACAACAAGCTCCCGTTGGCCGCTGACGTCTTGGTCGAGCAGGAGTTGGTCAACGCAGCCAACGCACTGGTTTTTATTTACCCGGTCTTTTGGAGTGAGGCCCCGGCATTGAGTCGAACATAGCCAAGCATCTCATCAATGTACGGATTCATAGCCAATGCCCTGTGAGGTTGACAGGGGGCGGTGTGCCACGAAGGCACCTCAATCAAGTAAGGAGGTAAGCCATGCTGTACAGGTGATGGCGGTAGGCCCGCCGGAGCCGCCATCGGTCAGTGGAACCATTACAGCAAAGGCGGCCAAGATTTCGCTGCTGTCTAATACGCCGGTTGCCAGAACGCGTGATGCTTCCACTGTGTAGTACATCGGATTGACGTGGGCGATGCCCTGAAGCCACGTGGGGTCGAGTGATAGGGGAGCAACACCCCGGAGCAATATCAGTGGCAATTGCTTGTCAGCCATCTGGTCAACCACTGTGTCCCGCACACTGCCTCCTGCGCACTGCGCACCACGTCCTGCGACACCACGTCCTGTGCCCTGTTGACACCTACGCTATTATGTAATACGCTATAGCAGTAGTCGGTATTACTGCATATCGTTATAACAGACTAGCAAGAGGAGAGGCATCTGCTTGGAAAACCTAACCGAAATGCTCAAAGGTGTGTTAGAGGGTTGTGTTTTGGAATTTATCAGCAGGGGAGAAACCTATGGTTACGAAATAACACGCAAGCTGAACGCTCTTGGCTTTACCGACGTAATAGATGGTACGGTTTACACCATTCTGGTGCGGTTGGAGAAGAACAAGCTCGTTGACATTACAAAAAAGCCATCTGATATGGGACCGCCGAGAAAGTTCTTCTCGCTCAATGATGCGGGGCAGGAAGAACTAGGCAAGTTCTGGGAAAAGTGGGAATTCATTGCATCAAAAATTAACGAATT
>JAITOC010000055.1 GCA_031290175.1 Coriobacteriales bacterium
TTGTCGTAAGTGTGGCACTGGTCGTTGTCATGGCGAACTCCTACACGATGGAGGCTCGCCCGGTCTGGGACACGCCGCTTCTGTGGCTGTACTACCTGGCAAACGCTGTTTTATCAGGCTCACTTGCCTGTGCCGCGCTTGCAGGGATAAGGAGACCCGCAGATGCGGGTTCCGCTGCCGGGTCTGCAGGCGTACCCCTGGTCTTGACCGTTGCCCTTGCTGGTGCGGCAATCACGCTTGTAGCCCTTGTCGCCTATGCCGTCTTCATCCCCGCACAGGCAGCGGCATTCACCTCTGTGGGCAACTACTTTGACCCCACGCACCCCACCAAGGTCATGGCTGATCCCCAAGGTGCCCTTGCAGGCTTCCTTACAGGAGACCAGGCAGGGCTCTTCTGGGCAGGGGCGCTTGTCATCGGTGCACTCGTGCCCGGGGCACTTGCCTTCCTCGCACGCAAGCGGGAGGGCGCAACCCTTGCCGCCATGGCTGCTATAGGCGTGCTCTGCGCCCTTGCAGGCGGCATCTGCTTCCGTATGGTGCTTTATGCCCTCGGCTTTACCGTGTTCGTGTTTTACTGATGCAAACCCTGCCGGGGCGCTGTGTGACCACGTGCCCCGGCTCCAACCCATAAAGAGCCGTAATGGAACAAACTACACAAATCTTGCGGCCAATTTGCCCCAGCTCTGCGTTGACCCAAGACGACATTAGCTTAAGCTAGTGCTGCCTTGTGCCGCCTTGACCTGGGGCAAATTGACTCGCAATCCTTTGCGCAGTTTGTTCCATTACGGTTCCCAAGCCCCCAGAGGGCGCGGATTCCCTGTTCTGCAAACACCGCGACCTCTGGGGGCTTTGCCTATCTGGTGTGCAGGTAGGCAACAGATGCACTCCCTGTTGACGAAGCCATCTACACAACACAAAATGCAGGGTAATTTACCGTAACGGCCTGTCGTTGATAGACCAATGCCCGGACTTGTCCGAGCCTATGCGGGTTATCGCTCCTGTGTCTTTGAGTATGCGGATTACCCTACGTATCGTAGCCCTGCTTACTCCGGTTGCCGCAGCAAGGTTGTCATACGTTGCGTGTGGATTGTTTTGAAGACACCTGAGGACTGCCGATGCGGTGGTGTTCAAGGTTTTGGTTACAGGGTCATTTACAGGGTCATTTACAGGGTCAGCAGCAGCTGCCGCTGTCTCTTGCTGCCAGTAAATATGAATGGTGCGGTTCTTTAGCTCGTGATGCTTGCCCAACAGCAGATTATCAAAGAAGCGCTGGAGATAACTGTCATCTGCGGTTATGCCTATGGCAGCATTTCGATAGTTTGCCCGCGCCAGAGCATTGCGAAAATACCAGGAGTTGCTTTCAAATGGCTGGTTATCGAGGACAACCCCGATGCTTCTCAGGTATTTGATGATGAAGAGCGCCGTAGTTCTGGTGTTGCCCTCCAAAAAAGCATGCTGCACCCAAAGCTCGGAAGTAAAGTCGGCGATGTGCGACACCTTGTCTGCGACGGCTAATTTTGAGTAGTCAAAGCACTGCTCCTGATTAACCAGTAGGGCGATTTCATCATCAAGGGTTTGCCAATGTCCATACTGCACCGTATCTCCGTCCAAGACCCACTCAGATTTAACGATGTCGTATGAGCGATATATGCCAGGGGTATAGCCCCGGAATCCGGAAAAGAGCTTTTTATGAATGGCTCGCAATGAATTCTCGGTCAGAGCAAAGGTCTTGGTTTCCAACAGCTTGGCGATGCGCGCAGAAACCAGATCCGCCTCATCTTGGCGAGTCTGCTCCGCAGCTTGGTGGTTTTCAAGCTTGGCGTAATAGCCCTCGACGAGCCGCTCGACCTCATCAATGGTTTTGGTTCCCTCGATATGATCCTGAGCCAGCGTGGTGAGATATTCCGAGGGGCTGAGTCTGTCGACAGCCTGTAGGCCAATTGCGGTTTTCCAGTTATCAAAACGCTCCTGATAACCTGCTGTTTCTGCTCTGTCGTAGGTAATCTCAGGCACTGAAAACTCCCGTGTAACCTCTATGAATGTCCTTTTTATGTGGGCTCAATTATATCACGTGTCAAGGCACGCTTCGCTCTTCGGCCTTGACACGTGATGTTCGCGGTGCAGAAGAGCATACACCGCGAATAACACGTTGCAGTCAAGGCACGCTTCGCTCTTCGGCCTTGACACGTGATGCTCGAGTAGATGTCGGGCGGAATGCAGTGAGGGATGTCCCAGCGACCTGCTTATTTTGACTATTCGTCCCTGCGCTCAATCAAATCAAGCAACTCCTGCTTGTCGTGCACATCGAGCTTTTGGTAGATATGGCGCAGGTGGGTGGTGCAGGTGCCGGGGTTCCTCGGTCTCTTCCACCAGAGGCTTGACGATCTCTTCCAGGTCGCGCTCTTTGAATACAAACATATAAGAAACAAAGATGATGAGTGTTGTAAGCAGTGCGATCAGGCTTAGAGCCTGGGAGGCTAAACGGAGCAAAGCCGACGATGTCTTTTGCGCAGTTTGTTCCATTACGGTTCCTAAGCCCCCAGAGGGCGCGGATTCCCTGTTCTGCAAACACCGCGACCTCTGGGGGCTTTGCGTTTAGCGACCGGCGCGAGCCAGACAAGCGAAGTTCATGAAGTATGCCTCAATCTTGTCGGCATCGCTCTCAAAGGTGTTATCGTAGAACAGGCGGAGGAACTCATCCCTTGCACGCAAAACCTCTCGTACTCTGTTTGGCGCATCGGTCAGGTTGACTTCCGCCGTTGCGGAAAAGAGGTCGAGTGCGCGTTCTATGGCGCTCTGGACGCGCTGTTCTTTACCTGTCTTCCGTGCATTGATTGCTCGCCCGACTTCAGAACCGATGTTCCCCATCTGCTCATAGAATGTGAGTTTCGCCCAGTGAGCGCGGTCCATCCTGTAGTTACTCATATACAACCTCGTCTATGAGCGCGCGGATCCGCTTCTGGATGTTTGGGTCGTCAACCCCCCGGCTTCTGTTTCCCTGCTGTGGGCGCAGGCTGATCAAAGAGTCAAACTCGATGAAATCTTCGTTTCCGTAGTTTTCCGGCCACAGGTTAATGCCCCAAAGGTCGTTCTGGGCTGACCCGTGTTCCATCAAGTAAAGCTCTTGGTCTGAATGCAATCCCGCATCGACAACAACAAGGCGCTTGTCAATATCGACTACCGCTTTAACCAATGCGTCAAACATCCTCGTTGACATTGACTGTAATTCATTAGAGGCGCCCTCAATGCTTATCCGTTCGACTTGTTTCATAAAGGCTCCTACGGAGTGTCGGTTTGCGCGGGAGATGATTGTACTAAATCGCTGGCGCGGCGGCAATTTCCTGCAATTTTCCACTGGAGTCGTTGCCCCAATGTTTCTGTGAACAGAAACGCCCCGATAACTTACGCTTACACCCCTTGTATCCTATGTCGTCTTCATCTCCACAACAGACAGCAGCCTTTGCTCTCTGGGCAAATACTTCGACCCAACGAGCCCAACCAAGGTCATGGCTGACTCCAAGGAGTCCCTGCAGCTGGCATCTGCTTCCGTGTGGTGTGGGTCTTACTTTTTAGCATTGCCGCCCTTGGTTTCCCGCGCCGAATGCTTTGCGTCGGGGCGCTTGCCTTTCTCAACCAGATCCAAGAGTTCCTGCTTGGTGTGGATGTCGAGCTTTTGGTAGATGTGATGCAAATGGGTGTTGACCGTGCCCTTTGAAACGTATATCTCTTCCTGGATGCGGTTGATGGAGCGACCCTTTACAAGCAGGCGCATCACCGCTTCTTCCCGAGGGGAGAGATTGTAGAGATCGGCTATCTGACTGCAGGCCTGCATGATCGATCCGGGCTTACCGTCTTTGTCGACTTTTTCAACACCCTCGTAACTGAAGAGATCCTTCTCGGTCAGCACAAAACAGTAGGTGACTATCAACACCAAGGTGAGAATGGTGGAGGCAACGCTCAGGGTGGCGAGATCAAAGCCCTCCCCTGACTGCAAACGGAACACGGAACCCAGGAGGTTGCCCAGACCGCTGGCAAAGTACAATAAACCCCTGCCAAGGCCAAAACTGAGTATTGGCGAAATGTGGAAGCGATAGGAGAGGTCGGCAAGCAGTGTCCAGAGCATCAGGTCAAAGCAATGATAGCCCACCAGCACGATCCAACCGGTCATCTGTGGACTCTGGGCGAAAAAGGGGATCATAATCACACCAAAAATCATCAGTGCCATAGTTGGGCGGTAGGCGAATCCGAAGTCGCGGCGTTTGGAGAATACCGAGACCAGCAACATGATCAAGGGAGCCAGGGCGGCTGCCAGGAAGAACTGGATGGCGGACGCTTCATGGGAAGGGGTCGGCTTGCTGATAAAATAGAATTCATTGGCGATACCGACCGAGCAACCGATTAACAATGCACCGAACAAGAGCTTGAGGATGAAGGGATCGCGCATGACGACCAAGACGCTTTCCTGGCTGGTTTTGGCACCAGCCTCAAGTGGGGTGCCCTGTTTGAACAGGTAATATATGGATGCCAGCGGCAGGATGGCAATGACTACGATGCTGGCGGGCAGCGGTAGGAAGCTCAGCAGTAAAAAGACGACGGCTGCGCTGAGGTAGCTGATGGCGGATTCGATGTTGGAGGTGGTTGCAGGTATGGAGCCGAATACTCTGCCCCATTGCATCAGCAGGATCGCCGACCCAAGACCGGTGAGCAGCCCACAGACCACTATCAGCAAAATGTTGTTGGAGGTCGACCAGGCTGCGGTGATCCAGAGCGCAGAACCTGCAATCATGCAGAAGGCGGCGACTTGTACAGATCCCTTCCAGTCGAGGAACTTCCTGGATTTTGCCTGCGCGAGCGCAAAACTCGCCAAGGTGAACGCAAGACAGAAGATTGAGACGCTCGATGGTGCCAGAAACGGAGAGAACGCCGAGGGGGGAGAAATAGCCAGCAAACCATTGAAGAAGACGGCGTAGATCCAAGCACGGTTGCATGAGAATCCGACAATCCTCGACAGGCTGACACCTCTCGAAAGATCCGCTATTCTCCTGGTTATCGTGTCCAGCGTGACACTCATGGATCCTCCTTGCAGAAATTCAAGTATACACCCCTCCTTGCGAACCCAGACGGTTATTCCGTTGTAGCCAGACGACTAAACGAAAATCATAAAGTATTTATGATGTAGGCACCGCCATCCAAAGCGTTTCTTCTGAAGTCATCTCCCATCGCTCCTTCTAACATGGAACAAATGTCGGCAAAGAGGAAGGAAAGCGTATGAAGAGGTTACAGATGTCGCGGCGCAGCTTTGTCAAAGCCGCAGCTGTCACGGGCGTCGGGGCAGCTCTGTCCTCCGGCTTCGTGGCGGGGCAGGCTCTGGCTGAAGATTCGGGCGCGCCAACACAGAGTGGTGTGATTGAGCGCATACGTACGGTGTGTCGGGGATGCGGCAAGATGGAGTGCTGTGTCTGGGTAACCGTGCAAGACGGGAAAGCCATCCGCGTTGAGGGTGACCAATCCAGCTTTACCAGTCGTGGCAATTGCTGCACAAAATCGCAGTCGTCCATACAGGCCTGCTATCACCCCGATAGACTGCGCTACCCCATGAAACGCACTCGTCCCAAAGGAGAAGACCCGGGCTGGACACGCATTTCCTGGGATGAGGCCATGCAGATAAGCGCAGACAAATTCCATGAGATCGGCGAGAAGTATACCGGCACGGGTATCTTTACCATGAATGGGACGAGCCGTATGTGGGCGATGGGCGGCTATGCCACCTTGGCGATTATCACCGGTGCCGTGAACCATCACGTTGCGTCTTGCGTGTGTAAGGGCCCCCGGTTTCTCACCACGGCGACCAACGACACTTATGCTTCAAACTGGATGACCTCCGCTGAAGAGCCGCGCGTCTATGTGGAGTGGGGCGGCAACATCGAGTATTCGAACTACGACGATTCCTGCCGAAATGTCGTTAATGCCATAAACAAGGCGGAGAAATTCATCATCGTTGACCCCCGCATAACCGGCATCGGCAAAGAAGCGGACTACTGGCTGAATATCCGTCCGGGAACCGATATGGCTATTGCGCTGTCTTGGGCAAAGATCATCTCTGATAACGACTTGATGGATGACCTCCATATGAAGCGTTGGACCAACGCTCCGTTCCTGGTGGTTGAGGATATGGAGCCATCCGGTGGTTGGATGACTGATAATTCCGGTGCCCATGACATGAAGACACGCCTCTTGAAGGAATCCGACCTTGCAGAAGGCGGTTCCTACCAGAAGTTCTTCGTCCACGATGCCACGAAGGCTAAAGACGGAAAGACCGGAAACGAATCCCTTTCATTTTACAATACACGCATTGGACAGTGGGACGGCGAGTCCATCACGATGGAAGACGCCTACAAGAATGGTCGTGTTGCCAAGGAAGGCACACCGTGGGAAGGCTGGCTGCCTGAGCCCACCAAGTTCAAGAGTATCGAGCCAGACCTCATCTGGGAAGGCGAAGTGACTCTGAAGGACGGCCGCACCGTCAAGGCAAAGAGCGTTTGGTCTTACTATGTCGAGATGCTCGCCGACAAGACGCCGGAATGGGCTGAGGGTGTCACCGGTGTTGATGCCACTAAGATCAGAGAGGCCTGCCTTGCCTGGGCAACGCGCCCCGAAGGTGCAGACCATGGCAACGGCGGTCTTCATGTCAGCTTGGCGATGGATCAAAACGGCAACAACTACCAGACGCTCCGCACCATCATGATGCTGGTGCACATGACCGGCAATATGGATATTCCCGGCGGCAACAGGGGTCCCACGCACGCCTACTTCAACGACGAGTGCTGGCTGCCCTACGCATTTATCGGAGGTGGATGGGACTCGGGCTACAAGGATCCGAATGCCGATGTTCTCGAACTTGCCACCCCTGACGCACCACCGAACAGTTTCGAGCGAAATGCAGCAATTGTCGGCGGCAACGATTGGCCGCTCTCCAAGTGGTATGGTCAATGGTCAAACCCGAATAAAATCTGGGAGGCTGTGCTAACGGGCGACCCTTATCCGATCGTGGCGGGTGCGAATGACTCTGGCTCCTTCATGAATCAAGGTCAGTCCGGTCCTGCTTGGGAGGCCATGAACAAGTTGGAGTTCTGGTTGGAAGCCAACCTGTGGCATCATCCCACGGCTGACTGCGCTGATGTTCTGGTTCCGGTGTATCATTGGTTGGAGATGCGCTGGCCACGTATCAGCCAGGGTTCTCACTGTGGCCTGGGTATGAATATTCCTTGCGTGGAGGCTCCTGGCGACACCAAGGATGATCCGATGTTCATGAAGGCGCTTGCGCGTGCCTATGGCTTCCCCTGGAGTCTCAGAGATATTGGTGTTCCGGTGGGGCCGGAGGATCCCACCACCGAGGATGCCTGTGAGCATATGTTCCAGGTAGCCCAGCAGACATCCGAGCCCTTTGGGGAGCGTCTGCCCTTTGACAGCTACAAGGAGTTTGAAGAGGATTTCCAGAAAAACGGCTGGCAGAATGCCAAGAAGGTCTATCCAAAGGTGATGGGTACCTATCGGCGTTGGGAGACGGGCTATGCGACCATCATGCCTCGCGTCGGTCGCGCGGAAGGTATCACTGGTCTGAAGGTGCCTGGGTGCGACGAGACCCGTCGTTTCGGCTTTGTCACGCCGACCGGTAAATATGAGTTCTGGCCTACGGTCATTGAGCGTTATGCCTTGGGCGGCATCGCCCACAAAGGCGAGACAGGATACACTCCCAACGGTCTTGCCAATGGGGGTGCAGGTCTAACAGATCGAGAATGGATTGATAAGTGGCTGATTCCGGACTATCGTGAGCCGTTGGAGAGTCCGGTCAGAGATCCCGAGCTCTATCAGGAGTATCCGTTCGTTGCGACAACTGGTCGCCGTATCCCCGTGTACTTCCACTCCGAGCACCGGCAGCTGCCGTGGTGCCGCGAGCAGTGGCCCGTTCCGCGCATGGAGATCAATCCTGCTGATGCCGAGAAGCTTGGGCTGGCGCAGGGAGACTGGGCATGGATCGAGACCAAGTATGGCAAGATTCGCGAGTGTGCCGACCTCTACCATGGTATTGGCGAGGGTGTGGTGAATCTGGAACATGCCTGGTGGTTCCCCGAGCTTTCCGCACCGAATCATGGTGAAGAGCTCTGCAATTGCAACCGTCTGATAAACCCCGACAACGTGGATCCCATCATGGCATCACCGTGTATGCGTGGTTTCGCAGTGAAAATCTACAAAGCCACGCCGGAAAACAGCCCGTTTGGCAATCCGGTTCCCTGCGATACCGATGGCACCGAGATCATTCACGATTCCTCCGACCCGCGCCTGAAGGAATGGCTGCCCGACTATTCGTTGAACGGGAGTGATTACTGATGCAAAACGTTATAGTTACCGACCTGAACCGCTGCGTTGGTTGTCTCAGCTGCAGCGTAGCCTGTAAGTCTGCCAATGGCGTTCCGGTGGGTTCTTTCTGGAACAAGGTCCTCCGTATCGGGCCAAACCCCAAAACCTCTGGGGCACGGTGCCCCGATGTGGAGATGTACTTCCTGCCTATGGGCTGTCAGCACTGCGTCAACCCCGAGTGCATCAAAGTCTGTCCCACGCAGGCCTCGCATAAGCGTACTGATGGCACGGTGCAGATAGACAAGAGCAAGTGCATCGGCTGCCAGTTCTGTGTCATGGCCTGTCCCTACGGCGTGCGCTACCTGAACGGGGAAGAGGGCGTTGTGGAGAAGTGTACGCTCTGCGAGCAGAAAATCGCTCAGGGCGAGTTGCCACAGTGCGTTGATCAGTGTGGTGCCCGTGCGCGTTTCTTTGGCGACATAGACGGAGGTATTGAGAGCCTGGAAGGACCCGGTGAGCCTAGCACGTTCGGCGATGATACGTCTTATGAGGCCATGCTGGGGACGCGTGTGAGGCTTGGTGAGTTCCTACAGCCCTTCACAGAAACGGATGTTCACTATCTGCCCGACGTAGGCAATAAACCGAGTTTTGCCTATATCCTACGAAACCGCACGTGGCGAGGAGGGGGTAACTGATGGAACTCCAATGGCCTTTGATGATCTTTACCCTGTTCATCTGTCTGGGAGCAGGCACCTTCGGCGTGGCAGGATTACTTGCCGCCCTCAAGAAGGCACCCGGGATACAGCTGCCGGCAACCCTCGTGGCACTTGTCGCCATCGTCATCGGTGGGATAGCGTCATTCCTGCACCTCCAGCACTGGGACCGCCTCTTCAACGGCTTCGGTCACCTGACAAGCGGGATAACCCAGGAGCTCATAGGCATCGTTGTGTTTGTGGCAGCAGCAGTTGTCTACCTCGTGTTGGCCCGCAGAGGCGAGCTGCCCGTCTGGGCAGGGGCACTTGCACTTGTCGTAAGTGTGGCACTGGTCGTTGTCATGGCGAACTCCTACACGATGGAGGCTCGCCCGGTCTGGGACACGCCGCTTCTGTGGCTGTACTACCTGGCAAACGCTGTTTTATCAGG
>JAITOC010000092.1 GCA_031290175.1 Coriobacteriales bacterium
GAATAGATGGACACATCGTTATCCGCGAACAGCTGAGCGGTGCGGGCGAGCACGCCGGGCTTATCCACGACAGGCAGGCGGAGGTAGTAGCTCGTGACCAGGCTGTCTATGGGACGCACAGGGAGGTCTTCGGTGTCCCAGATTGGCTGCGTGATTATCTCGCGATAGGCCAGGTGCCGGGCAACCTCGATAAGATCGCCAACAACCGATGAGGCCGCCGGACCGGAGCCCGCTCCCGCTCCGTAGAACATGGTCTCCCCCACCGCATCCCCCACAACATAAACGGCGTTCATAACCCCGTTAACCGACGCAAGCGGGTGCGCCTTGGGCACCATGGTCGGGTGGACGCGCAGATCGATGCCCTCAGGCGTACGGTTACCGATGGCGAGCAACTTGATGGCGTATCCCATCTCGTCAGCATGCTTGAGGTCAAGGGGCGCTACCTTCGTAATACCCTCGACCGACACATCTTCAAGCTTGAGGTCGGTGTTATACGCGATGCTGGAGAGAATGGCGATCTTGGCGGCCGCATCGAGCCCCTCCACATCCGCAGCGGGATTTGCCTCGGCAAAACCCTTGCCCTGCGCCTCTTTGAGCACCACGTCGTAATCGAGTGCATCGGCTGCCATGCGAGTGAGCATGTAGTTGGTCGTCCCATTAACGATGCCGATGATGGAGAGTATCCGGTTCCCTGCCAGCGTATGACGCAGCGGGCCTATGATGGGGATACCACCACCGACCGACGCCTCAAAGGCGAGCTCGACGCCCTTGTCCGCAGCAAGCTGGAGTATCTCGCGACCACAGGCGGCAATAAGCGCCTTGTTGGCCGTGACGACGGACTTGCCCGCGTTCAGCGCGGCAACCACGAAGTCACGTGCGAATGTCGTGCCCCCGATCAACTCGATGACGATATCGACATCCGGGTTATTGATGACATCGGTGGCATCAAAACTGAAGATGTCGCGTATGCCGAGCTGCACGGCCTGGTCGTCGTTGCGCGAGGCAACAGCCACAAGCTGCAGGTCTATGTCCTGGTCGCGCGCAAAGTCGTCATGGTGCTCCTGCAGAATGCGGACGACGCCGCTTCCGACCGTGCCCAAGCCTATCAGTCCGACATGAATCGTTTTCATCCTCAAACCTCGCATCTCATAAGATCATCATAGGTCTCGCGTCTCAGCACCTCACGAACTATGCCGTCCTTCACAAAGACGACGCCGGGGCGCACCTGTCTATTGTAATTGCTCGCCATGCTCTGATTGTATGCGCCGGTCGTAAAAACGCAGAGTGTGTCGCCTGGCTCGGCGGGTTGCAGCGGTGTGTCGATAAGGATGACGTCTCCGCTCTCGCAATGCTTGCCCGCAATGGTGACGAGTGTGGAGCGCGGCTGGTCGGCCTTGTTGGCAAGGATGGATTCATAACGGGCATCGTAGAGGGCTGTGCGTATGTTGTCCGTCATGCCGCCATCAACGGCGATGTAGGTTCGGATACCGGGAATCTCCTTGACGGCGCCGACGGTATAAAGCGTCACCCCTGCGTTTGCCACGATGGAGCGCCCCGGCTCGACGGTCACGAGCGGGAGCGGGAGGTCGCGGGCACCAAACTCCCGCTTGACAGCGCTGGTGATGACCTCCGCGAACTGCTCGACATCTGAGGGCTTATCCGCTGCCTGATAGGCGATGCCCAAGCCGCCGCCAAGGTCGAGGTCTTCAGTGATGAAGCCCGTCTCTGTGCGTACTGAAGCGATAAGATCCGCCATGACCTCGATTGCCTTGGCAAAGGAGTCCAGCGCGAATATTTGCGACCCGATATGACAGTGCAACCCCTTGAGCACGACGCCTGGTGCGTCGAGTGCACGCCGGATAGCGTCAAGTGCCGCCCCGCTGGCGATGCCGAAGCCAAATTTGCTGTCCTCGCCCCCCGTTTGCAGGTATTCGTGGGTGTCTGCAACGATGCCTGGAGCAATGCGGAGAAGGATGGCCTGTGTACTTGCGCGCTCAGTCGCCAGAGCGCTGATGCGCTCGAGCTCCTCAAAGCAATCGACGACGATACGTCCAACGCCCGCATCAATCGCCTCAACAAGCTCAAGCAGCGTCTTGTTGTTGCCGTGGACGACAACGCGCTTCATCGAAAAGCCCGCAGCGCGGGCGATGGCAAGCTCGCCACCACTCGACACATCAAGGCACCCGCCTTCCTCCCCTACCAGGGCAACCATGGCCTTGGAGGTGAAAGCCTTGCCGGCATAAGCAACCTCAGAGCGCTCATAGCGGCTGCGGAGTGCGCTGATCAGGGAGCGCAGCTGCCCGCGAATGTGCGCTTCATCCATGACGTAGAGGGCTGTGCCACGGGTTTGGGCAAGCTCGACAACATCAACACCGCCTATGAACAGGCGGTCGCCCCGCACCTCGGCGGTTCTGGGCAGGACGACTCTAAGATCATGCGTCGTCCGCATGTCAGGTCGTGCATCTGGGTCATGTGCTATATGAGCCATATCCCTTGATCCTTTCTCGGTTAATAGCAGCGTTCATTACATGCGCTCGGGGGCGCTGACGCCCAGGAGCTTGAGCACGAGGGCGAGCACACTCCGGGTTGCGTCGGCGAGATACAGGCGTGCGCAGGTCTTTGCCCGGTCATCGCCGATCACCTGGCAACGCGTGTAAAACGAGTGGAAGCTCGTGGCAAGCTCCTCGGCGTAGTGCGTCAGGCGATACGGTGCCAGATCACGCGCCGCGCCTTCGACAACCTCGCTCATCTTTCCAAAGACCCGCGCCAGGTCAAGCTCGGCTGCCTCGACAAGCAGCGAGAGGTCTGCCGTATCAAGCGCCAAAGGCTCACGTTCCTCCGCCTTCCGCAGCAGCGAGCAGATGCGCGCGTGGGCATACTGCACGTAGTAGACGGGGTTGCTCGCGTCCTGCTTCTTTGCCACCTCGATATCGAAGTCGATGGTCTGGTCGGTCGAGCGCGCGAGCATGAGGTACTTCGTGGCGTCTGCCCCCACCTCGTCTACCAGTTCCTCGAAGGTGACCATCTCGCCCGTGCGCTTGCTCATGCGCACGACCTCACCCCCGCGAAAGAGGTTGACCAGCTGCCCCAGGAGCACGCGCAACCTGCCCGCGTGCCCCAGCGCCTCACACGCCGCCATCATGCGCGGGATATACCCATGGTGGTCCGCGCCCCAGATGTCGATAAGGCATTCGCTGCCTCGCGCAAACTTGTTGAGATGATAGGCGATGTCGGGTGCGAAATACGTATAGCTGCCGTCAGCTTTGATGAGCACGCGGTTCTTGTCGTCGCCAAAATCCGTGGTTCTGAACCAGGTGGCACCGTCCTCCTTGTAGAGGTAGCCGCCCGCATCAAGCGTTGCCAGCGTCTCGTCCAAGGGAGAGGCTCCAGTTGTTGCATCCTTGCAGTAAAGCGAGCGCTCGGAAAACCAGGTGTCAAAGTGCACGCCGATGCGCTCAAGGAAGTCCGTCATATTGTCGAGCATGAGACGGTAGCCGCGCTCACGCATGTGGATGAGCCGCTCGTTCTCGTCCGCATCCAGCCAGCGCTCGCCATCCTCATCTGCGATGCCACGGGCGATGTCGATGATATACGAGCCGCCGTAACAATCGTCCGGCATCTCGATGGGACGCCCGAACAGCTCCAGATAGCGCAGCGCGACCGACAGCCCGAAGATATCCATCTGATTTCCGGCGTCGTTGATATAGAACTCGCGCGTGACCTGCCAGTTTGCGTGTGTAAGCACATTCGAGAGGGCGCTCCCGAGAGCTGCCCAGCGTCCGTGCCCAACGTGCATGGGACCGGTTGGATTGGCGGAGATCCACTCGACATTGATGGTCTGCCCCTGCCCCACGTCAGCGCGCCCAAAGGCTTCACCCTGTTCGCGGGCATCACGGATGAGCTGCTGGAGCGCCGCATTGGAAAGACGCAGGTTGATGAAGCCCGGACCCGCCACCTCAACTGCGGCAATCTGCTCGCTTTGCGCTATACGCGCCGCGATGATCTCGGCGATCTCACGTGGACTGCGACCGAGCTCGCGGGCAAGGCGCAGGGGTATTGTCGTTGCCCAGTCGCCATGGGCAGGGTCACGCGGGCGCTCCACCGATGGCTCAGGCGTGGCGCTCAACGCCAGATCCCCATCCGCCACGGCAGCCGCAAGGGCATCTAACACCAGTTGTTCGATAGTCTTTTGCATCCGACCTCTCCGCTTCTTCGTGATTCTTCACGAAAGAAAGATTATACCCAAAGCAGCGCCCATCCATGCGATAATAGAGGGAGTACTATTCTTAATCGAAAGACACGAGCCTGCGAGCGCGACAAATAGGTGGGCGAACGCAGGAATGCCACAAGTGTAGGATATCGTTGAAAGGAGGCTCTATGACTTTCTGGTTTTGGGTTTGGGTCGTACTTGCCGCGGCGCTTTACATCGGCGAGATGTTGACGGCCTCGTTCTTCTTGCTCCCCTTTGCCATCGGCGCTACGGTTTCTGCTATCGCCACGGCACTGGGCGCTCCTATCTGGTTGCAATGGGCTCTTTTCGTCGTTGTCTCGATCATCGCCCTCGTGTTGCTACGGCCTGTCGCAAAGCGTGTGACAGCGAGCCGACCGGAAAAAAGTGGCGTTGACCGACTTGTCGGTATGACCGGACGGGTCATTGAGGGCACTACGACATCAGGCGGGAGCCGCGCACGAGTCGACCGTGAGATATGGAATGTTGCAACAGATGGCGATGAACAGTTGGAGGAGGGATCTGCAATACGCGTCCTGCGTGTTGACGGCACCCATCTTATCGTGAAATCCAAGAAGGAGGACTAAACATGCTTGAGGAACTTGGTTTGGAAGCGGTACTGCCCGTTATCGGCGTCATCGTCATCATCGTGCTGCTGATCTATGCGTTGCGTGCGGTGCGCATCATCCGCCCGTACGAGAAGGGTGTTGTCGAGCGGCTGGGTAAGTTCCAGCGCGTCTGGGAGCCTGGTCTGCACTTTCTTGTCCCCTTCATCGACCGCGTTACAAAGGCGGATATGCGCGAGAACGTCGTTGATGTGCCGCCGCAAGAGGTTATCACAAAGGACAACGTTGCCGTCACCGTAGACGCAGTCGTCTATTACGAGGCAACCGACCCCTTCAAGCTCATCTACAACATCACGAACTTCTATCTCGCAGCCACGAAGCTCGCACAGACCAACCTGCGTAACGTCGTGGGCGAGATGCAGCTCGACGAGTCGCTGACGAGTCGCGAGAAGATCAACGTCACCCTGCGCAACATTCTCGACGAAGCAACCGACAAGTGGGGCGTGCGCGTCGTCCGCGTCGAGCTCCAGCGCATCGAGCCGCCGGCAGACGTAACACAGGCGATGCACCGCCAGATGAAGGCGGAGCGCGACCGGCGTGCCATGATTCTTGAGGCAGAGGGCGACAAGGCCGCCGCCATCGCCCGTGCTGAAGGCAGCAAGCAGAGCGCCATCCTTGAGGCAGAGGGTAAAGCCAATGCGATCAAGGAGATCGCGAACGCCGAGCGGCAACAGAAGATTCTCATCGCAGAGGGCGAGTCTCAGGCCATCCGAAACGTGTTTAGCGCGATCCATGAGGGCAACCCGACCAACGACCTGTTGGCAGTGCGCTACCTTGACACGCTGCAGGTCGTAGCCGACGGCAACGCCACCAAGATATTCATGCCCCTTGAGATGCAAGGCATAGCCAACGCAGTCGGCGCCATCGGAGAGGTCTTCCAGACGACCCAGGAGACCGCTGCGAAGAAGTAGTGTGTTGTGGGGGACGCACGCTGGGTGAGCGAGTGGACGCGGCGGGTGGGGGACGCAGCGCGTGTGGGGCGCGGCGGGTGTGGCTAGGCGAGCGAGTGGACGCGGCAGGCGCGGCGTGTGTGGATGTCGTGCGTGGGTGTCGCGTGTGGGTGTCGCGTGTGGGAGCAATGTGTCTGGGAAATGCGGATTTGCGTTTTTCTGGCTTGCGTAGTATCCTGTGCATTCGCAATTTTGCGGGGTGGAGCAGTCTGGTAGCTCGCCGGGCTCATAACCCGGAGGTCATCGGTTCAAATCCGGTCCCCGCGACCAACAAACCGCAGGTCAGAGGCATAATTGCTTCTGGCCTTTTTGTTTGC
>JAITOC010000008.1 GCA_031290175.1 Coriobacteriales bacterium
CAACAAGCTGGGGGTAAGGGAGACTATATCGTTTGCTGCGTCGTGACTGCGCTTGGTTACGCTCTTTTTCTGGTGCTTAACTCGTTTTCGCTTTGGAGCATCCCTACGTTTGATGCGAGTGCAGGCGTTGCCAATGATTGGAGTTTCTTCCACAGTTTTGCCTGTCATCTCTCTAATGCTCTCTGCTTTTTTGTCGTTGCGGCTCAGGCTTATCGCAGACCGGCTCTGTCGGTGCGGCACTTTCTTCTTGCGACAGTGACAGCTTATGTCGCAGGTTTTGGTCTGCTTGTCACCATGAGCATCTTTGCGCTTCAGAATGTTGTGCTCGCAACTTTGTCGGGCGCCTGTATTGGAGCGGCGTCGGCACTGTGCTTCTTCCGTTGGGCACAGATTCTGCAGCGTCATACGATGCAGCGGGCAAAGCAGCTCATCCTCCTTGCTACCCTTGCCATGCCCATGCTGTATTTACTCTACCGTGAGATAAGTTTTGAACAGAGCGTTTACGCAACCGCATTTGGCGTGTTGCCACTGGTACTCCTTTTACTTGCTGCTGCTGGATATACGCAACGCAGCCACAAGGAGGTCGCATCCGAGTCGGGCTCTCTGTCTCTGCCCACGCGAGTGACTGCTGCGCCCACGACTCCCCCCGCAACGGCGGTTGCAACAACTGCGCCGCTCACGCCCGCCACGCTCACGCCCGTTGCCCCCAAACCCACAAAATCCTTGCGCGCCGTCTTTTCGCACCTGTGGATACCGCTTGCCTGCATCATCGTCATATCGCTCATAGCGCCCCTGGTGACGACCGTTGCGTCTGCTGAGGCAGTCGAGGGGCAGATGCTTGCGAACCTCACCTTGGTTGCGCTCGTTCTCTCGACGCTCATCCTTGCCGTCCGATGGCTCATCCAGCGCAAGCAGGCATCCATTTCCAGTGTCTACCTTGTCATGGTCCCCGCCATGGCAACGGCCCTGTTGCTCCTTCCCATAGTCTCGGGTGAGGTCTATCGCTACATCCTCTTCTTTATCGGCACGACCGCGTTTTGCCTTGCGAGCATTATTATCCTCATATCGTCTATCGCTATCGCACGCGAGAGCGGAATCAGCCTGATCTGCGTGTTCGGCTTGATGGCGGGCACCCTCTATCTCGCGCACCTGCTTGGTTGGGGCCTTGGCGGGGTGATCGATGCCACCGGTCTTTCGGTGCCGATTCAGCTCACGGCTGCCGCGTTCCTGCTGATGTACGGGCTTTCGCTCGTGGGCTTTTTTATGATGCAGAAGAGCAGGCGGACAAGCATCGATGACATCACGGGAGGTCATGACTTCGAGATCGCGGAAGGCAGCGGGATAGAGACCAGAGCCGGAGCCGAGACCAGAACCGAGACCGGGACTGAGACCAAGACCAGAACCGAAATCGAGCCAGAGGGGATCGGCGCCTTGTCAGCTTCCAGCGATACCCTGAGCAAGCGCTGCCTGCTCCTGTCCGAGCAGCACGAGCTTTCGGGGCGCGTCACCGAGGTGCTTGAGTATCTTGTGCATGGTCGCAGTATCAAGATTATCGCGCAGAGTCTCTATCTGTCCGAGAACACCGTGCGCACCCACGCGAAGAAGCTCTACCAGGTGCTGGATGTGCACACACGCCAGGAGCTCATCGACCTTGTCGAGTCCATAGATCTCGAACCCACGGAATAGCCCACGGAATAGACCGGGGTTTACCGTTTGCAGGGTCAGTGGGCTTGCAAGGAAGCTCCGCACCCGATGCTCAGTGCTACGCATTCAGCGCGAGAACCCCAAGCCGCTATGAGGCTTCAAGCTCTTACCCGGTCGGCTCGCGCTAACGAATGCGCAGCACTGAGCATCTGCTCCGCGATTCCTTGCAAGCCCACTGACCCTGTGAACTGTAAACCCTGGAATAGCCCACAGAACAAACAAAGGTATAATGCAACCTTATGATACTCAACATTGATAAGCTCTCGAAATCCATAGGCGCACGCGTCCTGTTTAGAGACGTGAGCTTTCATATCAACGAGCGGGACCGCTATGCTCTGGTGGGGCCAAACGGCGCAGGGAAAACCACGCTTCTCAACATCATCGCAGGCAAGGATGGCGCCGACGCGGGCGCTGTCACCTTTGCCAAGGGCGCCTCGGTTGGCTACCTCGAACAGACCGCCATTGAGATGGATGGGGAGGCTCCCGTCCTGGAGTCCGTACTTTCAGCCGCATCCGAGCTGCTCGACATCCAGGAGCGGCTCACCCACCTTGAAGAACAGATCGCCGCATCAAGCGATGAGGACGACACCCATGACAAGCTGCTTGCTGAATATGGGCGGCTCTCGGATATGTTCGCACATGGCGGTGGCTATCAGCTTGAACCGCTGGCACGAAGCGTGCTGTTTGGCCTTGGGTTCAAGGAGCCGGATCTTGTCCGACCCACCCAGGAGTTCAGTGGCGGCTGGCAGATGCGCATCGCACTCGCGCGTCTCCTGCTGAAAAGCCCCGACCTGCTGCTTCTTGACGAGCCGACAAACCACCTCGACCTCGAGAGCGTGCGCTGGCTTGAGAGCTTCCTGCGCGGGTACGAGGGGGCGGTCATCGTTGTGAGCCATGACCGCGCCTTTATGGATGGCATGGTCGACCACGTCATCGAAATCGACAATGGCCGCTTTGTCACCTATCGCGGCGGCTATACCGATTTCGAGCGCCAGCGAGAGCTGCATCTCCAGCGTCTGCGTGAAGCGCACGAGGCGCAGCAGGACGAGATCGCCCGCATGGAAGCCTTTATCGAGCGCTTCCGCTACAAAGCCAGCAAGGCAAAGCAGGTGCAGGAGCGCGTGAAACGGCTTGAGAAGCTCACGCGCATTGAGTTGCCCGATGGGCGCAAGAAAGTGAACTTCCGCTTCAAGCAACCGCCTCGCACCGGCAATGTGGTCGTGGAGCTCAAGGGCGTCCACAAGGCCTATGGCAGCAACATTGTCTATGGCGGCACCGGAAAACCCGGCGTTGACTTCACGCTCTATCGTGGCGAGAAGGTTGCTCTCGTGGGTCCAAACGGAGCAGGAAAATCGACCCTGCTCAAGCTGCTTTCGGGCGCGCTCGAGCCCGACGAGGGAACGCGCACCCTTGGCGCAAACACGAGCGTGAGTTACTACGCCCAGCACCAGCTCGAAGAGCTCGATGTGCGAAACACCGTGTTTCGCGAGCTCGACCAGGTGGCACCCGGCTGGACGCAGGCGGAGGTGCGCAGCCTGCTCGGCGCCTTCCTCTTCACGGGGGACGATGTGGATAAGAAGGTGAGCGTGCTCTCGGGAGGGGAGAAGAGTCGTCTCGCATTGGCAAAGATGCTCGTGCAGCCCACGCCGCTTCTGTGTCTCGACGAACCGACCAACCACCTCGACATCACATCGGCTGACGTGCTGGAAGACGCACTTATCAGCTTCGACGGCACGCTCGTATTCATCACACATGACCGCCACCTCATCCGCAGGGTTGCGAACCGCATCGTCGAGGTGAAGGACGGACGTATCACCACCTTTGAGGGCGACTACGACTACTACCTCGAAAAAGCCGAGGGTGAAGACGGTTCTGACGCCGTGCCTGGTAAAGCTGCGTCCGCGAAGCCTGCTCCCGCGAGAGCGGGGGATGCAAAGGCCGAGGGTACGCGAACCAGGGGCGCAAAGAGTGTGGGCGCAACGGTCGAGGGTGCACAGAGCGAAGACGCAAGAGCCGGTGGCGCACAGAGCGGAGATGCCGCGCCAACAGCCGAGACCCCCGCTCAACCCTCGGGCTCAGCCAAGACCAAGGAGCAGAAGCGGGCGGAAGCAGAAGCGCGCAACCGTGCGTATCGGGTGCTCAAAGACGATCGCAAACGTCTCGCTGAGCTTGAGGTGCAGATGAGCGCCGACAACGAGCGCTACCAGTATCTTGTCGAAGCCATGGGTTCTGAAGAACTCTACGCGGACAAGGAAGCCTTCAATCTGACCCTTACTGAGTACAATGAGCTGCGAAAGCGCATCCCACGCAACGAGGCCGAATGGTTCGACATCACACAACGCATCGAGAGCGAGCTCAAGGCCTAGAGCGGGGCAAAGCGAGACAAAGGGGACGGCATGAGCCGTCCCCTTTGTCTCAGCTACCGCAGGTATCTTGGGACAAAAGAGATACTTGAATCCTGTTGGGCATCTCGGTCATGAGTTCGTTCGAGATGACATCGAGCATCTGCTTGAAGCTCTTGACCTCAGCAGGCGAGAAGCGCTTTTCGATACGCTGCACGACCGTCTCTACATAATTGGTATTGAGGCGGTTGTACTCCAGGAACTTTTCAGTGACATGCAGATGGTACTCCCGACGATCATCTTCCGACCGGACTTTGGCAACGTATCCTTTGCGTGCGAGGCTCTGTATCTTGTATGCGGCATTTGCCTGGGATATGTCAATGAAGCTGGCAAATTCGCCGACCGTCGGTGCTCCCAAGGCGTAGATGACCTCAACGCAGAAGGTCTCGACGGCAGACAAAGAGGCCTCGCGCGATTCAAAGCGCCGGAAGATCTTGCGATAGAAGTGCAGTTTGAACTTGGCGTAGACGTTGAGGAATGAGTATCCAAGATTGTTGCCCATGATCTTACCCTTCGCCCTGAAGTGCAAAAGATATTTCAGCCTGACATACCAGCTTATCATCAACAAAGGCTTGTGCCTCGCCAAAGCCGATGGGGCCACGTCGTTTTGTGAGGGTGCACTTCAGGTCGAGTACGTCGCCGGGGACGACGGGTGCACGAAAGCGCGCCTGTTTGATGCCGCCAAAGAATGCGAGCTTGCCAACGTTGGCCGGCTCGCTGAGCAGAGCGATTGCTCCCGTTTGCGCCAAAGCCTCAAGGATGAGAACCCCGGGCATGACCGCTTTTTGCGGAAAGTGCCCCACAAAAAAAGGTTCATCGGCTGTTACGCATTTACGAGCATGCGCCCACACACCCGCCTCATACTCGAGCACGCGGTCGATAAGGAGAAAGGGGGCGCGGTGGGGGAGAATACCTTTGATCTGTTCGAGGTCGAGTTGCATGGTGGCTCCTCTATCTGGTCGAGATGACAATCATTCATAGTGCGATAACACCAGTGCGGCATTATGACCGCCGAACCCTAGGGAGTTCGATACGGCATGCTGCACGGTGACGCCTATGCGCGCTGTATTCGGCACCACATCGAGTGCACACTCCGGGTCGGGCACACGGTAGTTGATGGTCGGTGGAATGAAGCCGTCGCGCACAGCCAGCGCGCAGACGATCGCCTCGACACCGCCCGCTGCTCCGAGCAAGTGACCAGTCATCGACTTGGTGGAGCTTACGGGGATAGTGGTCTTCTCGCCAAATACGGTGTGGATGGCGAGTGTCTCACCTTTGTCGTTCAGCGGGGTGGAGGTGCCATGTGCATTGATGTAGTCGATATCTGCCGGCTCAAGCCCCGCATCTTTCAGGGCTGCCCGTATGGCGCGGATGGCGCCGTTACTGCTGGGGTCGGGTGCCGTCATGTGATAGGCATCGCAGGTGGCACCAAGCCCCGTAACCTCAGCATGGATAGTTGCTCCACGAGCCTGTGCGTGTTCGAGCGATTCGAGGATGAGGATGCCCGCGCCTTCTCCCAAAATGAAGCCACTACGCTCTCTGTCAAAGGGGATTGAGGCACGTTTGGGGTCGGAGCCGGTGTGAAGCGCCTGCATCGAGGTGAAACCGCCCATAGACATGGGGAGGACGCATGCCTCGGCACCACCGCAAAGCGCGGCATCGGCATAGCCGTGACGGATGTGGCGCATCGCCTCGCCAATGGCATGGCTGCTGCTGGCGCAGGCGGTGACAACGCAGGAGCAGTCGCCCTTTAGCCCGAACTCGATGGCCACGCGACCGGCGGCCATATTGGGGATGGTCACAGGGATATAGTAGGGTGAAACCCGGTCGAACCCGCGCTCGAGGGCGCGAGTATGCTCACGGATCGTTGTGCCTAAGCCGCCGATACCACTCGATATGAGGGTGTCCACACGGGTCAGGTCGGTGTTGGTCTCGCTGATGCCGCTGTCGATAAAGGCCTCGCGGGCAGCGACAAGCGCGAGTGCGGTAAAGCGATCCATCTTGCGCAGATCGGCTTTGCTGAGGTGCTCCTCAAGATTGATGTCCGTCTCAGCTGCGAGTTTGGCGGCCTGCGCGGTGGGGTCATAAAGGGTGATAGGCCCGATGCCACAGCGCCCGCTACGGATTCCGTCCCGGAACGTACGCACATCATTACCGAGGGGCGTTACTGCACCCATGCCGGTTATCACGACGCGATGGACGGTGCCGTTCTTAGCTCTCACATTCCCGCTCATATTGTCATACCCCCATCTACGGCGATTACCTGTCCGGTTATATAGTCTGCGGCTCCGCTGCACAAGAAGGCGACCGTCTGGGCAATGTCTTCAGGTGCTCCAACGCGTTTGAGCGGTATACCCTCAAGGAAGTCCGCCCTTGTTTCCTCGCTCAAAACGTTGGTCATCGCGGTGTCGATAAAACCAGGCGCGACTGCATTTACGGTGACCCCACGACTGGCGAACTCACGCGCTGCCGTCTTGGTGAGGCCGATGAGCCCTGCCTTACTGGCAGAGTAATTAGCCTGGCCTGCATTGCCTGTCAACCCTACGACGCTGGCGATGTTCACAATGTGGCCATAGCGCGCCTTCAGCATCGAGCGGGACACCGCTTTGATGAGGAGAAAAGCGGCGCGTAGGTTGACATCGAGCACCGCGTCGAAGTCCTCCACAGACATACGCATGATGAGCCCATCGCGTGTGATGCCGGCGTTGTTGACAAGGATGCCTGCTGCACCGAGTTCGCGCTCGACGGTGGCATACAGGTTCTCACATTGCCTGGGGTCTGCAAGGTCGGCTCTGACGGAGAGGAACCGTGCCGCCGGCACCGTTTTGCCCCCCGGCACCATCGCTGCTGCCTGCTCCATGAGCCGTATCGTTTCAAGAGCATCGTCCTCGCGTCCCGCAAAATTAATGGCAACATCGTGTCCGGCCTGTGCAAGGGCGATACCGATGGCGCGCCCTATGCCACGACTGCCTCCCGTTACCAAAGCTATGGTCATACCGCAATCAACTCCTCAAGTTCTCCATCGTCTCTATCATAAGGACTCTTCTGTTGGCTCCCTGCGCCGCTCATAGCTGTGGTAGTTCCTTCCGCGCAGCGTCATACTCCTGCATGATTGTCTCAAAGATGGCGGCAAGTGGACGAATGGAGGTCAATTGTCCGGCAACCTGTCCTGCCATGAATGAGCCGGCGTCCTTTTCTCCACCAAGCACTGCCTTGCGAAGCGAACCCAAGGTCAGCGATTCCATCTCGGTACGGTCGATGGCCGTTTGCTCGAGCTCGAGATAGCGTTTTGCCATCTTGTTCTTGAGGATACGTACGGGCGCTCCTTTTGAGCGACCGGTGACGACGGTGCTGGTGTCCTTGGCGTCAAGCAGCATCTGCTTATAGTTAGGGTGGATGGGGCTTTCTTCGCTGGCGAGAACCACCGTGCCTACCTGTGCTCCGATGGCTCCCAATGCAAAGGCTGCACAAAGCTGCCGACCAGAGGCGATGCCGCCGGCCGCGATGACCGGAATCGAGACAGCGTCGACCACCTGAGGTACGAGTGCCATCGTCGTCAACTCACCCACATGGCCGCCGCTCTCAGTGCCCTCGGCGATAACCGCATCAGCGCCCATGCGCTCCATCCGTCGCGCAAGAGCAACTGAGGGGATGACAGGTATCACGAAGCTTCCGGCAGCCTTCCATGAGGGGATGTAGGTAGCTGGATTGCCCGCGCCCGTCGTAACAACAGGGACGCGCGCCTCGGTGATAAGCGCGGCAATCTCGTCGACTTCCGGATGCAGCAACATCAGGTTGACGCCAAAGGGGCGGTCGGTCTTTGAGCGGAGTATGTCTATCTCCTCACGGATGCGCTCAAGTGAGAAGCCGCCCGTTGCGATAACACCAAGCCCTCCAGCAGCAGAGACGGCCGCAGCAAAGCTACCCGTTGCGATCTGTGCCATACCGCCCTGCATGAGCGGATACCGTGTTCCCACCAGTTCCTGTAACAGCTTCATACCGTGTCTCTCTCCTTACCATCGTCTTCCGTGCAGGGTCAACTCTGCCATAAAACAGCAGCACAACGACCGAGCGCGGCTTACTGCCACTCCATACAAATAGCACCTGATGTCAGGCCGCCGCCAAATCCCGCGAGCACGACGCGCGAGCCCTTCTGTAACATCCCCGCGCGTACCGCTTCATCCAAAGCCAGGGGGATACTCGCCGCACTGGTATTACCATAATTGGCAAGATTCATGAAAAAACGCTCCAACGGCAGCCCCAGGCGCTTAGCTGCGCTCCTGATGATGCGCTCGTTGGCCTGGTGACAGATGAGCAGGTCAACCTGGTCGAGCTCGATGGCTGCCTTCGCGCAGACCTCCCGTATGCTTCTGACCAGAGTCGGAACCGCAAACTGAAAAACGGCATTGCCATCCATTTTGATGTACTTCTCCACGGCAAGCGGCGCATCGTCGCCCGTGACAGAGGTCACCCACGAAAACGGTTCATCTGAGGGCGTTACCACGACGGCCCCAGCGCCATCGCCAAAGAGTACGCAGCTGCTCCGATCGGTGAAATCAGTCAGGGTCGTGAGGGTCTCGCTTCCGATCACCAGAGCATGTTGGCCGGGTCTCAAAAGGGATTCCGCCGTGATGAGCGCGTAGATGAAGCCGCTGCAGGCGGCATTGAGGTCAAAGGCGAGGATGTTTTCAGGCAAGCCGAGATCTCGTTGCAGCAAGCAGGCGCACGCCGGACAACGCCTCTCGGCACTGAGTGTTGCGCAGATAACCAGCGCTATATCGGATCGGTCGATCCCTGCGGTAGACGCGGCTTCCAACGCTCTTCTTGCCGCTGCCCCTGCCAGCGAGATCACAGTTTCATCCTGTGCATAGTGGCGAGTCCGTATGCCGGTTCGACTGACTATCCACTCATCGCTGGTGTCAACGATGGTGCTCATCTCCGCATTGGTCATTATCTTGACAGGGACGCTGCTGCCGGTGCCGACTATCTTCATGAACTCTCCTGTTGTGGGTAATCCTGTGGGGCATAGTTGAATCGCTCATATCTCATTTTGAGGAGCACCTCGGTATTTAGTGCCCCAAGGTGTCTGAGTGCCGCCTGCAAGTAGGGTTTCAGATTCTGGACGGCAACGGACACATCAAAGTGAGCGCCTCCCCTGGGTTCAGGGATGATGTGGTCGGCCATGCCAAAACCTAGCAGATCCTCAGAAGTGAGCTTCATGACGGCGCAGGCTTCCTCTGCCCGGGTAGCATCCTTCCAGAGGATGCTGGCAAAACCTTCAGGAGAGAGTATCGAATAGATAGCATGCTCGTACATAAAGAGCTTGTCGCCGACACCAAGTGCCAGCGCACCGCCTGAACCTCCCTCGCCCACCAACACCGCGATGATCGGGGTCTTGAGGGTACTGAGTGTGTAGAGGCATCGAGCGATAGCCTCGCCTTGCCCACGCTCCTCAGCCTCTGCGCCAGGGTAGGCACCGGGAGTATCGATGAAGGTGATAAGGGGGCGCGCGAATTTTTCCGCCTGAAGCGCCAGGCGGATGAGCTTTCGGTAGCCTTCTGGCTGTGGCATTCCAAAGTTGCAAGCGAGATTGCTGGTCAGGTCGTTGCCTTTGGTGTGCCCCGCCACGGTGACCGGTATGCCCTCAAAATGGGCGATGCCGCCCACAAGCGCACGATCGTCACCGAATTGACGGTCGCCATGCAACTCAAAATAGTCATCAAACAGCCCCTCGATGAAGTCGCTAAAGTGCGGACGCTTTGAGTGGCGGGCAAGCTCGACGTGTTCCTGGGGTTTGAGTTTCTCCGCAGGAGCACTCTTCTGCTCCATCGTCACATGTGTTGAGGGATCTGCGGGAGTTGCAGGAGGCGTTGCAACCGCAGGGGTTGCCAGCTGTGCTTCCGGATGAAGTTCCAAGAGCTGCGTAAGGGTTGCGCGTAGTGCCCCGCGCTCTACGACCGCATCGACAAAGCCGTGTACACGTTGGAAATCTGCACTCTGAAAGCCCTCAGGGAGCTTCGAGCCTATGGTCTGCTCGATGACGCGTGGGCCGGCGAAGCCTATCATCGATCCTGATTCGGCAAGGATGATGTCGCCAAGCATCGCAAAGCTGGCTGTCACGCCGCCATAGGTCGGATTGGTCAGGACACTGATGTAGAGGCCACCTTCATCTGAGAGCGCCTTAACCGCCGCCGCTGTGTGTGCCATCTGCATCAGGGAGAACATTCCCTCTTGCATGCGGGCACCACCACTGGCGCTGAAGATGATGAGAGGAATCCGCTGTTCACGGGCGTATTCGGCAGTCCGGGTGACCGCCTGCCCCACAGCGCTGCCCATCGACCCCATCATAAACTCCGCGATGAGTTCGACGCAGACAACGCGCCGACCATGTATCCGACCCTCACAACAGATGAAGGCGTCCGTAAGGTTTGATCGTTTCTGGAGTGAGGCAACCTTCTCCGCATAGTCGGGAAACCCAAGGGGGTCAGCAGCACTTATATCTCCAAAAAGCCGACGGGCGCTCCGTTGGTCGCAGACCTCGTCAATGCGGGAACGAATCCGTATACGTGCCGTCTTCTTGCGCTGTGAATTGCGTTCATCGGAGAGCTCGTTGAGCTTGCGTTTCCGGTCACGGAAGATGCTGAATATATCCATGTTACAACGCTCGATCCTCGGTCATGGGCGACAGGAGTGTCTCGAGATTGCGCTCGATAAACCCGGTATCGATATGATTGGCAATGAAGTCGGGGCTGTACATGATCATATAGAGAAGGGAGAGGTTCGTCTTGACGCCCTGTACGAGGGTCTCCTCAAGCGCGCGTCGCATACGCAGGACGGTCTCGTTGCGCGTGTGACCGCGAACGATGATCTTCGCAATCATGGAGTCGTAGTACGGGCTGACCGTGTAGCCCTGGTGCATGGCCGTATCGACGCGAATCCCAAAGCCACTGGGCAGATGAAGATAATCGATATGTCCCGGACTGGGCGCGAATCCCTTATCCGGGTCTTCAGCGTTGATGCGGCACTCCATGGCATGACCGTCAAAGCTGACCTCGTCCTGAGTGAGGGGCAAGGGCAAGCCAGAGGCGATGCGTATCTGTTCGCGCACGATGTTGATGCCAGTTATCATCTCCGTCACCGGGTGCTCGACTTGTATGCGCGTGTTCATTTCGATGAAGTAATAGCTGCCTGTGTCGTCGAGGATGAACTCAACCGTTCCTGCGTTGACGTAGCGCGCAACCTGCGCTGCCTTCACGGCCGTCTGCCCCATGTGTTCCCGTAGCTCGGCGGAGAGCGCTTGGGCGGGCGCTTCCTCGATGAGCTTCTGGCGGTTGCGCTGAACCGAGCAGTCCCGGTCACCCAGATGCAGGATCGTGCCCTGTGTATCTGCAAGTATCTGAAACTCGATGTGCCGTGGATTCAGGATGAGTTTCTCAAGGTAAACGCCTTGTTCGCCAAAGCAGGCCAGCGCTTCGGCCATCGCCTCATGAAAAGCGGCGTCCATCTCATCGGGATGGTTGACCTGCCGGATGCCTCGCCCACCTCCACCGGAGGCCGCCTTAATCAAGACCGGATACCCGATCTGCTCAGCAACAGCATGCGCCTCATCGACACTGGCGATAAGCCCCTCTGAGCCCGGAACGACGGGAATGTCATTCTCGCGCATGAGGGCACGTGCAATGTTCTTGTCTCCAAAGGTCTCGATGACGGAAGGAGGGGGGCCGATGAAGGTCAAACCGTATTCTTCGGCCAGGGCGGCGAAGCTGGCATTTTCTGAGAGGAACCCGAATCCCGGGTGGATGGCATCGCATTCAGATCCGATGGCCGCCATCACGATAGCCTGCTGATTGAGATAGCTCTCGGAGGCGTGGGCACCGCCGATGCAGATGGCGCGGTTGGCAAGCGTTGTGAACAGTGCTCCGCGATCTGCTTCCGAGAACACCGCAACCGTCTCAATGTTCATCTCACGACAGGCGTGGATGATACGCGTTGCAATCTCGCCGCGGTTTGCCACTAATACCCGTTTGAGCATGGGTTACCCTATGGTCACGAGCGGGGCACCGTATTCTACCAGCGCGCCGTTCTCAAAATTGATGGCGATGATGACACCAGCCAGCGGTGCCGTGACTTCATTGAATAGCTTCATGGCCTCGATAAGGCACAGGGGGTCGCCCGCTTGAACCTGCTGCCCGACTTCGACCAAAGAGGCTTCTTTGGGGCTACGGGCGCGATAGGCAATCCCGACGAGGGGTGCCTTGACCACGGTTTTGGAGTCTGCGATAGGGTCTATGGCTATGGACGAGGTTGCCGGTGAGGCCGGTGTTGCCTGCATGTCACCCGGGAAAGCCGTGGGCGTTGCAGGGGGAGGAGCCGGACTGGACACAAGCACTGGTGGCTCGCTCTTCTCCAGAACCACCCTAAGGCCGTCCTGCTCGTACTCGAGCCGCGTTAACCTATGTTTCTCAAGGAATGTTGCTAATTCCTCAAATTGTTCGATAGTTGTCATGCCTTGAGTTCGTCGACGAGAGCGACGATATCTCCAACTGTCTTGAGCTCCTCGGCTTTGCCCGGCTCGATCTCAATACCGAACTCGTCCTCAAGCGACATGATAAGCTCGACGGCGTCAAGCGAGTCAGCGCCCAGGTCATCGGCAATGCTTGCCTCCGCAGTCACGGTGGCCTCATCGATGTTGAGTTGCTCGACCAGTATGCGCCCTACGATTCCGATTGTCTCTTCAGCCATGTTCAACCTTTCATAATATTTAAAAAACTTTAACTATATTTTCGTCTCTTTTCTTTAAATGTCAAGAGTTTGGATGGCAATTTACCAAAGATTTGAAGTATCGAGCAATCGCGCTGACCACAGCACGGTCGAAGGCTATAATGGGTGCGCTCAAAAGTGTTTTCAGCGCAACTGCGTGGGATGTCGGAATGTGTGAATTGTAGAGCGGCCGAGAATGACTATCAGCTTGGCAGCAGAGCTTGGGAGGGCTCGTAAAATGGTTTCAATCGGCAAAAGGCTCTTTGGGAAAACTGCCCCCAAAGCCGAAGTGCTTATGCAGAAGGACTATAACAAGCGGTTTCACAAGCTGGCGAACCGCCTTTTGGTCGGCACACTTTTCAGCTTCGGTATCTTCCGGGTAGCTGCGGCTTGTGCGCAGGAGAACTATGGCGGGGCGCTCATCGTCTTGCTTGTGGTAATCGCCATGCTCGCTCTCTTTTTTGCTTTTTCGCGTATCAGGATACTCGGTAACCCCGGCAACTATATGCCTCTGCTCATGTATGTCAGCTATGTCACCGCATCGTTCTTCATGCACAGCTTCGTGTTTTACTATATCGTGTGCGCAACGCTGCTTACGTTAAGCATGCTGTATCTCAACAAGCGCGGCTTGCTCGTTTTCATCATTTTTACCAACATCTGTGGTCTCGTCCTCATGGTTTTTCACCTGCCACTGAGCAGTTTTGAGCGCCCGCCCGAGACGGTTCCCTTCATGGAGATGGTCGTCGATTGGGTGCTGTTTTTCTTCGGATCGCTCATCGTCTTCGCGTTCACGCGTTTTGCGTCAGACAAGAATGAAAAGGCAAGCCGTGACCAGGATGCCTTTGAGACCCTGTTTGCCACGACTCCCAACCTGATGGCGATCCTGGATGAACAGGGACGGGTGAACTACATAAGCAAACGTCTTGCAGAGATGGCAGGGCTTGATGACCCGCAAAAGGCTATCGGGCAAAAGCTTTGGGAGCTGTTCGAGAACGAAAACCTGAACACACTTTTTGCCGATGTTTTTACGAATCGTAGCTTTCTCGAGGGAACCCAAACTATTGAAGTCGAGGGGCAGCTGTGCTATTTTCACGTTGCAGCCGACCGCATGCACGGTGACACTGAGGGTATGCTTATCGACCTCAGGGACGTCACACCCATAATGGAGGCACACGTTGCCGCCGAAAACGCGCGCGTTGCCGCAGAAGACGCACGAGCTGCCGCCGAGGAGGCAAGCCGCGCCAAGAGCGAATTCCTTGCCAACATGAGCCATGAGATCCGTACGCCCATGAATGCCATTATCGGCATGACGGCGATAGGTGAAAACGCGCCCAATCCTGAACGTAAGGATTATTGCTTTGGGAAGATCAAGGAAGCATCGCAGCACCTGCTCGGCGTTATTAATGAGATACTCGATATGTCTAAAATTGAAGCAAAAAAACTCGAACTCTCTCCCGTTTCTTTCAACTATGAAAAGATGCTCCGTGCAGTTGTGAGTATCGTGAGCTTCCGCATGGAAGAAAAGCAACAGAAGCTCACATTTTTGCTTGATGAACATATTCCGCAATGCCTTGTCGGAGACGACCAACGCATTGCCCAAGTCATCACCAACCTCACGGGCAATGCCGTCAAATTCACGCCGGACGGTGGTGAGATTACCCTGCGCACCAGGCTCGTCGAGGAGGTAGATGGTCTGTGTACGATACAAATCGATGTCGAAGACAACGGTATCGGTATCGACGAGGCTCAACAGGCCAAGCTGTTCAACAGTTTTCAGCAGGCAGAAAGCTCGACTTCTCGTAAGTTTGGAGGGTCAGGGCTTGGGCTCGCAATCTCCAAGAACCTCGTCGAGCTGATGGGCGGCAAAATAGAGGTCGTTTCCGAACTCGGGGGAGGTTCTGCTTTCAGCGTCACACTCACCCTCATGCGTTGTCTCGATGAGGGGCTGCAGACCAAAGACGCCATCAAGGGGATGCTTGATGGGGCTGATACGTTTTCACAGGAAATCGCTCGTGAATCACGAAAGAGTTTTGCCGGTTCTCGCTTGCTCCTTGTGGAGGATGTTGAGGTCAACCGCGAGATCGTGCTCGCACTTCTCGAGCCGTCCTTGCTCAATATAGACTGTGCGGAGAATGGTCGTGAAGCACTTGCCTGCTTTGAGGCGGCACCGGATGCCTATGACATCATTCTGATGGATGTGCAAATGCCTGAGATGGACGGCTACGAAGCCACGCGCCGCATTCGAGCGCTGGAGGCTCCCGAGGCCAAAGCGATCCCCATCATCGCGTTGACCGCCAATGTATTCAAAGATGATATAGAGCAGGCGCTCGCTGCGGGCATGGACGGTCATTTGGGCAAGCCGCTCGATCTGGATAACGTGCTCGCAACCCTTTCACAGCATCTCCCCGAGAAGTGAAGTACAATAGCGACTCGTTTATGTACCTGACCTAAAAGATCTGACAATCCGCTGGACTGTCAGAGGAGCAGCGAGCTTGCGAGCGCGACGAGTAGGTTGGTGAACGCAGGAGTGTTACAAATATTGGATGTGACCGAAAGGAAATCTCATGCTCTCTATCACCTTTGCTGGCGAACCCCTGACTTTGCAAAACGAGCAGCTAGGGGCTGGCGAGGCATTCCCCGATGCCCGTCTGTTTGACAACTATCTCAATGCTTTTGATATTGCGGATACCGAGGGCGTTCGTGTTTTCTTGACCGTTCCTTCGCTCGACACCCCTGTCTGTGACCTCGAGGTGCGCACCTTCAACGCAAAGGCTGCAGAACTCCCCGGAGTGCAGATCTTTGCGGTCAGCGTGGATCTGCCCTTTGCTCAGGCTCGCTGGTGCGGACAGGCTGCTGTTGAGGCAGTCAAGACGCTCTCAGACTATAACGGAGCCGAGTTTGGGCGCGCGACAGGAACCTACATCAGCGAGCTGGCACTGCTGACCCGAGCGGTCTTTGTCGTAGATGCAGAAGGCAAGGTCGTCTATGCTGAATATGTGCCCGAGATAACCAATGCTCCCGATTATGATGCCGCCTATGCGGCTTTGGCTGAGCTCATCAGCATGTAAATGCCTCCACGTATGTAAAAACAACCCTGCTCCCACAAGAAAGGGGAACGGGGCTGTTTTTGCGCGCCGAGCCGTTTGTGTCAGAACAAGGGCAGATGATAGGAAGAGGTCAGGACGGAAGACAGGGGGAAGAAAGGGTAGTGGGTGATTCACAAGGAGGAAGAATTGACCCAAGGGAAGAGCGCTGTCTTCCGTCCTGACCTCAGTGAAGGAGTGCTTCCACTGCTTTCCTATCGATATCCACTATAGAGGGAGCTTATCCGCTTATGGTTAGGCACTTGTCATGAATATGTAAAATCAACGCTTTCCTCACAAGTTCCGTAAACCACATAGAAGCGACTCTGCTCCCACGGGCGATGGGACAGAGTCGCTTCTATTGCCGAGTCGTTCGTCTCCAAACAAGGGCAGCTGATGGGAGGAAGCCGGGTTGGAAGACAGAGGGAAGAAGGGGAGTGGGTGATTCACAAGGAGGAAGAATTGACCCAAGGGGAGAACACCATCTTCCTTCCCGACTTCAGTGAAGGAGTGCTTCCATTGCTTTCCCATCGATATCCACTATAGAGGGAGCTTATCTGCTTACGGTCAGGCGAGTGTCATAAACATGTAAAAACCATTAGGGAAGCGGAACTGCGCACACAGGAACGCCAATCTGCTCGCAGGCATGTGAGCGACACTCCAGCAAAACCACAATATATGGGATTGAGCGAGCGCTATAACCACAAATCAACTGTATATTGGGAATGAGATATTGCTATTTCAAGTGTTCCTATGAGATACTATGCAACCCAGCTTTACCTTGTGTTAAAACGCACCAGCACGGATCGCGCAAACGAAACAAAAGACAGAGCTTTAACCCAGTAGAGAGTGTAGAAAGCGATAATGGAATTTCTCAAGGTTTCTTCGAAATCGTCTCCATCGTCTGTTGCCGGCGCTATTGCTGGAATGATCAAAGACGGTGTCCCCGTTGAGATACAGAGCGTCGGTGCCGGTGCCGTCAACCAAGCCGTGAAAGCTATCGCCATCGCCCGCGGCTTCCTCTCTCCGGTCGGCATCGAAATTGTCTGTGCCCCGGCGTTTGCCGACATCAGTATCAACGGCGAGAACCGCACCGCCATCCGCTTCACCGTTGAGCCGCGCTACCTACGGGGCATTAAGAAGCCCGAAGTTGGCGAGGACGTGCATTTTGACCTGGTCACCTACGGCGCGAACTTCTCCGAGTCGTAAAACCCATCCATGCGAGATGAAATGAAAGAACTGCGCGGGTTGCAGTTCTGCGTGCGCACCTTTGGGTGCCAGATGAACAAGCACGATTCCGAGCGCGTTGCCGGTATGCTGGAAGCGCTCGGAGCCTTTGAGGTGCTCAAGCCAGAGGATGCAGACATCGTCGTCTTCATGACCTGCTGCGTCCGCGAAGCAGCCGACGTGCGCCTGCTCGGACAGGTCGCATCCCTGAAGAACCTGCCGATACGCGCAGCAGCTGAGGATGGGAGGCGTGGCGCACAGCGCGCCACCCCCGCGAAGAAGCGCGTCATTGCGGTCGGGGGCTGCATCGGTCAGCGTGATGGCGCCCTGCTCGTCAAACAACTGCCGCATATCGACGTCGTATTCGGCACGCACACAATCGCCCATCTCCCCCAGCTGCTCGCTGCGGCGTATGTGGGCGAGGGTGCTCAGGTCGAGGTTCTCGCAGACAGCGTTGCCCTTGCAGAAGGCATCGCACGGGCAACCGATCTGCCCACGCATCGTGAGCAGCACTGGCACGCATGGCTCCCCCTCATGACCGGCTGCAACAACTTCTGCTCCTACTGCATCGTGCCCTATGTGCGTGGACGCGAGCAGAGCCGTCCCTTTGAAGAGATTGTCGCAGAGGCGCAGCGTCTGGCTCAGGAGGGCGTTTTAGAGATTACCCTCCTTGGACAAAACGTCAACTCCTATGGACGTGACCTGTACGGCAAGCCCCGCTTTGCCGAGGCCCTGCGTGCCGTAGGCGAGAGCGGCATCCAGCGTCTGCGCTTTGCAACCAGTCATCCCAAGGATTTGAGCGCTGAGACCATCGCGGCGTTTGCCGAGACCCCAACTGTCATGCCGCAGCTGCACCTGCCCGTCCAGTCGGGTTCCGATGCCGTGCTCAAGGCGATGAACCGCAACTACACCGTGGCGCACTATCGCGCACTCATCGACGCAGTGCGTGAGGCTACGGCGGCACAGGGCAGGGAAGTCGCCCTCTCGACCGACATCATAGTGGGCTTTCCCGGTGAGACGGAGCGCGATTTTGAGGGCACGCTTGAGCTTGTGCGTGCCGTGGGTTACGCGCAGGCGTTCACCTTCATCTACTCGCGGCGCGAGGGGACTCCCGCTGCCGATCTTGCAGACGACACGCCCCACGAGGTCATCCAGGAGCGCTTCGACCGCCTGGTTAAGCTGGTGCAGGAGAGCGCCTACGAGCAGAACGCGGTGGAGTTGGAGCGCGTGCTGCCCGTCCTCTTTGAGGGCACATCGAAGCGCGACGCGGGTATCCTCACGGGGAGAAGCCCCAAGAATCAAACGGTGCACGCAGCCCTGCCCCCCGGCAGCAGTGCCGAGGACTTCGCAGGAACCATCCGCGACGTGCGCATCACCGAGACCCGCACCTGGTATCTGAGAGGTGACCTGACATGAGCCGCGTGCTGGCGGTTGTAGGGGCGACGGGGACCGGGAAGTCCGCGCTTGCCAACGCGCTTGCCGTGCACCTTGGCGGCGAGGTCATCAGCGCCGACTCCATGCAGGTCTATCGTGGTATGGATATCGGGACGGCAAAGACACCGCCCGCCGAGCGCACGGTTCCCCATCATTGCCTTGACCTGGTAGATCCCGGGTTCCCCTTCACCGCGGCTCTCTACCAGCGCGCCGCTCGTGCGGCTATCGAAAGCGCACTGGAGCGGGGCGCAGTGCCCATTGTCTGCGGCGGCACCGGGCTCTACATCCGCGCAGCACTCGACGATTTCACCCTCGACGAGGATCGCGAGCGTGAGAGCGCGGACGACAAGCGCGAAAACGAAGGCGCACACGAAGCATCCAGCGGAGAACCCAGTGGTGAACCAGCAGCTCAGAGGCGCTTAGCTGACGATAACTCAACGCTCGGGGTGTCTCGTCAGCGCTCCGCAAGCGAGAAGCGCAGCGAGCTCAATCGCCTGGCGGATGAACTGGGTGCCGAGACCTTCCACGCGCTGCTCGCCGAGCGTGACCCCGAAAGCGCGGCGCTTATCCACCCCCATAATGTGCGCCGGGTGGTACGCGCCTTTGAGTTCTTGGAGCAGGGAGCCAGCTATGCCCAGCAGCATGAGGGCTTCGCAACCTACTCCGCCGTCTATCCTGTGACGTTTCTGGGCATCACGGTTGAGCGCGCACTGCTCTACGAGGTCATAAACCGACGCGTCGATGCGATGCTCTCTGCCGGGCTGCTTGCGGAGGTTCAGGCGCTCCTTGCCGCGGGCTTCCGTGAAGGTGCCACCGCCCAGCAGGCGATAGGATACAAAGAGCTGGTCCCCGTGCTTGACGGCACGCGCTCACAGCACGACGCTATCGAAGAGATCAAGCAGAGCACCCGCCACTATGCAAAGCGACAAT
>JAITOC010000054.1 GCA_031290175.1 Coriobacteriales bacterium
TCACCGCGCAAGGTCGCGTCGCCATCGCCGAAGATGACGTGGTCTCCCACGGCAAGGCGTCTCCCCGGACGCGCCAAGGCCTCCCACGCATCCGGTTGCGCCAACTGCTTCAACAAGAACAGCTCGATCCGTGCACCGGTGCTCTCCTTGATGCCGATGAGCCGAGAGCGGATAACCTTTGAGTCGTTCAAGACGAGGACATCGCCCGCCCGCAGGTATGCAGGCAGGTCGCTGAAGTGCCGGTCCTCAAGCATTCCCGTTGCGCGTTGGATAACCAGCAGGCGTGAGCCGTCCCGGCATTCAGAGGGATACTGCGCGATGAGGTCTTCGGGGAGCTCGTAGTTAAAGTCGCTGGTCAGCATGGTGACGTCTGAGTCTCATCTGTTGTTGTTGGCTGTGCGACGCTTGGTTGGCAGGCAGTCGCATCGGTTGAGGTACCTGTCTGCCCCTCTGCCTGAGCGCGTATCTGCTCGCGTGCCTGTTTTCGTGCTTGCTTCCGCGCTTCGCGCTCGAGCTCGGCTTCTTCCTGCGAGAAAGCACAGCCGCAGTAGTTTTGGCGGTACAGTTCCGCCGCGCGTGAAAGGCGCGTCGCCTCGCCGTAGTGCCTCCGGTAATCGACGAAATGAGCCTGTATGCCGTATCGGTGCGCCGCGTTCTGGAGCTCAGCTTCAAGCAGGTCGGTGAACTGATAGGGGCTGATTGAAAGCGTCGTCCCTATCGTCTCAAAGCCGTCGCGCTGTGCCTCTGCGGCCAACCTCTCAAATCGATAGCGGTAGCAAAGACGGCAGCGCGCACGGCGACGTTGTGTATGGGCAGCGTATTCAGGCGCACCCTCCACCAGCGGAAAGATCCCGCTCGTCTCCCCCAGGAAGGCAAGCCAGCCGTCGGGTTCATAGGCAGCTTCTCGTAGAGGCAGCCCGAGGTGCTCCGCATAGCCCTGAAAGGTAGCCCTTCTGTGCTCATACTCCTGGAATGGCTGGATATTCGAGTTACCGTAGAATGCCACAGGCGAGCGCCCCTCCCCCTTGAGTTCCCGAAGCGGTATCATGGAGCACGGTGCACAACAGATATGAAGTAGGTAGTTGTTCATCATGAGAAGTATAGTACCTGAAACCTCAGGAGGATATGTGGAAGTCTCGCGCTGGAAAATGCTATATGGTGCTATAACCTTCATTATCGGTATGTTTTTATTCATCACTATCGGCGCTTCTGTGCAGATCAACTATGGGATGTGGGGGGTCGTTTGCACTGAACTCGGATTCCTCGTCTTTGCCGTGTTTACGGCGTGGGTTGGCGAGCATATCTTCAAGCGTTCGCAAGGACTCAGAAAGATATTCCCTCTCCGGGCGCCCAGAGCCTACCAATGGGGCGGAGGTCTTCTTTTCTTCCTAGGAGCCTTTTTTACAACCTACACGGTTTCGATTCTCTGGGCGTTAGCTTTCCCACAAGCACAGGAGGTGAGTCAGGATCTCGGTGGCTTTATAACCGGCGTATCCTATTTCATGGCTTTTATCACCGTCTCCATTCTTCCGGGTATATGTGAAGAAGCCTGGCATCGCGGGACGCTCTATGACTGCATGACCGGCGTGAAAAGCGTTGCCGTCCGCGTCATTGTGATGGGAATCGTCTTCGGCCTCTTCCATCTCGACCCCATGCGCTTCCTGCCTCTGGCGGTCTTTGGCGCAGGGCTCACCTATCTGCGCATCAAGACGGATTCTTTGTGGATACCAATGGTGTGCCACGCTCTGAACAACTTCATCTCGGTTAACATGGCCTTCCTGCTCGTCTGGGTGACCGGCCTGATTCCAGAGGGCTCTGCTGCTCAGACCCCTGTTGGACTCGACGCTACGATTATTGGGATATATGCCTGTCTGCTGTTGTTCACAATATCGCTCGCGGTGCTCTTCCTCTACCTCGGTGCACGCATCCTCAACAAAAAACACCGTGAGACGATTCAGGTCGTCTACCCCGCCCCGCAAGCCACTCAACAGCAGACATATGCGCAGCTCCCACAGATGAAGCAACAGATACCGCTACAAGCACCACTGCCACAGCACCCACAGCCGTATGTGCAGCAACCGTACCCTGCGCCGCACCTTGCTCCCCCACTGCCCGCGCCCCAGAAGGATACGACAAGGATGCGAACCATCCTCATAGTCTGCCTCTGCTCAGGATTTGCCCTTCTGTCTTGTATCTCCTGCCTCATCGTAAGCTCCCTGGCTGGAACATCCGCCCTTTGAGAAATTAACCACAACACAAAAAGGCGACCCAAAGGTCGCCTTTCGAATCCAGGTGGATTGCGGTGCGGTTTAGATCTTGCGAACGTTGCTCGCCTGGAGCTTGCCGTTCTGACCGGTCGTAATATCGAATTCGACCGCGGCTTCCTCTTCGAGGGTCTTGAACCCATCTGTCTGGATCTCAGAGTAGTGGACGAACAGATCGTCGCCATCCTCACGCGAGATGAACCCATAACCCTTATCCGGATTGAACCACTTTACCTTACCTTCAGCCATGTCTTGCCTTTCTTCCTGCCCATACGAGCAAATAACTAACGACGAAAGCTACAACCAAGCACCAAACGCCGCGAACCAAAGAGCCCTAGCGGGCCCGCAACTGCAAATATTACCATATTGTTACCTGAATAGTGCCGAGATTTCACAATAAACACAATGTTCAACTAACGTCCGGTTACAGTTCACAGGGTCAGCCCACTGGCTCTGTGAACTGTAACCGGATAAGGGAGGACAAAACGCACGAAAAACACCCCTGCATCCGCGTCCGAACTGCTGATTTCTACTCGTTCTGCAGGCGCTCCCGCAGTGCTTGCTCTACCTTGGGGGTGACCCAATCGCGGACGGGGCCGTTCATGCTGGCTATCTGCTTCACCATGGAAGAGCTGAGATACATGTTCTCGGGGGTCGCCATGATGAAGACTGTTTCAAGCCCGGGGTTCAGGTGGTAGTTGAGTGCCGCCTGCTGGAACTCCGACTCGAAGTCGGTGACGACGCGCAGGCCCTTCACGATAGCGGATGCGCCGATCTCACTGGCAAAATCGACAAGCAGATTGTCAAAGGGGCAGACGGAGACATTCTCGAAGTCCTTGACCGCATCCTCGATAAGCTCTACGCGTTCTGCAGAAGTAAAGAGGGGTCCACCGCCCTTCTGCTGCGAGGATGCTACACCGACGACTATCCGATCGAATATCTGCGATGAACGCTCGATGACGTCGAGGTGTCCGAAGGTGATGGGGTCAAAGGTTCCCGGAATCAAAGCTGTGCGCATGTCTGTCTCCTACTGATAGAGGTAATACCGTATCGTTGTCGTGCCATAGGTCTTGCAGGATACCACGCTCAGGCTCGCAGGTGAACAGGCGCTGCAAAGAACTGCTCCATCGAGTTCGTCTGCTCCCTTCGACTGTTGCTCATAGGAGATGAGCGCACCGCTGGCGAGAGCTCCGCTGCGTGCGAGCACGCTGAGGAAGAGGTGGATCTTACCTTGTTCAAGTGCATAGGGCGGGTCGAGAAGGACAAGTCCGTAGGGTCCCTGCTCCGCAAGCATGCGTATGCTTGCGGGTGCCAGGACATCGATGCCGAGAACGGCGGGCTTTATAGCGTTTGCGGAGGTCAGACGCGTGACATTCTCGCGAAGCACCCCCAGCGCTGCATGGTTGTTCTCACAGAACAGACAGCTGTGTGCCCCGCGTGAAAGCATCTCAAGACCCAGGGCACCACTCCCTGCAAAGGCGTCGAGCACGCGTATGCCCTGCAGCTTGTCGAGCAGAAGCGAGCCTATGGTGCTCGCCCACGCCTCGCGTACCCTGTTGGTCGTGGGGCGCGTGGCAGAGCCCTTGAGTGCCTTGACCTCCCTGCCCTTGAACGCTCCGGCGATGATCCTCATGAGCCAAACACCGCCGCAAGTTCGTAGCGCAGGTGCGCGTGGACGGGCAGGGCAAGCAGCGGGTCTGTGTCGAGCAGGGCTCGTGCCTGTGTGTGGGCGTCTGCGATGAGCTGCGCATCGCGTACGACATTCACGAGCCTGAGTGCAGCCGCTCCGTGCTGGCGACTGCCGAGCACATCGCCCTCATGTCTGAGCCTGAGATCCTGCTCGGCAAGCTCGAAGCCATCGGAGGACCGCTTCAATGCCCGCAGGCGCTCCCCTGCCTCGCCTTCCAGCGCGGCGGTGACGAGATAGACGGCACCGTCCTTCTCGCCGCGACCAACGCGACCGCGCAGCTGGTGGAGCTGCGACAGGCCGAAGCGGTCGGCGTCCTGGATCACCATCACCGTCGCGTTCGGCACATCGATGCCAACCTCGATGACCGTGGTCGATACGAGGACGTCAATGCGCCCGGCACGGAAGTCATCCATGACCGCGCGCTTCTCCGCAGGCTTCAGGTGGCTTGTCATGAGTGCGACTTTGCGCTCGGGAAAGACCCTACGTCTAAGGAAGAGCAGCTCCTCCTCGGCAGCCTTTATCGAGCCGCTGTCCTGCTCATCGGAAAACTCGGTGAGCAGGTTGCTTGCAGGGAGGGTCTCGTCATCCTGCTCGTCTGCGGAGGACTCTGCGGGAGCCTTGTTGCTGATGAGCGGACAGACGATGTAGGCCTGCTCCCCACGGTCCAGCGCCTCCCGTATGCCCTCATAGGCGAGGTGCATCTCGCTTTTGGGGATTATCTCGGTGGTCGTATGAACCGTTGCTATCGGTCTGGTGCGGATGAAGGAGGTCTCGAGGTCACCGTAGATGGTGAGTGCGAGCGAGCGCGGGATGGGGGTCGCCGTCATGGCGAGGATGTCGCAGTTCTTCCCCTTGGCGTGCAGCGCCGCACGTTGTTCGACCCCGAAGCGCTGCTGCTCGTCTACCACGACGAGGGAGAGGGCACAAAAGTGCACGTCCGGCTCGATAAGCGCGTGGGTGCCAAAGACGACGGAGATCGTACCTGCATCAAGCGCCTGCAACATGCGCCTGCGCTCAGAGGTGGTGGTCGATGAGGTCAGGAGCGCCCAGGGTATCCCCACTGCATCAAAGAGGGGACCCAGCTTGAGGGCATACTGTTCAGCAAGAACCTCTGTCGGCGCCATCATGGCAGCCTGGGTACCGCTGTCATATGCCGCCGCGAGTGCACTGGCTGCCACGACCGTCTTGCCCGAGCCGACATCACCCATGAGCAGGCGGTTCATCATGCGGTCAGAGCCCATGTCATCGAGGATGGAGGCAACAGCCGCAACCTGGTCTGCCGTCAGGGTAAAGGGCAGTGCGCGCTCAAAGGCCTTGAGCCCCATACCGTTTGTTACGTGCCGGAAGGGCACACTGTCCTGCTCCCTGAGTTTTCGTGTGAGCATGAGGTGCAGCTGGAGAAGGTACACTTCTTCAAATGCCAGCCGTCTACGCGCTTCGCAAAATGCCAGCGTAGACTCAGGCTGATGCACTGCCAGAAGCGCCGCGTGGCGGCTCATGAATCCCTGTTCGACCCTGAGTGCCACCGGCAGAGGGTCAAGCAGGGCAGGGCGCGCTTCGAGGGCAGTCTGTATAATGCGGGCTATCCAGTTCGAGGTCACCTGCGCATTCGCGGGATAGACGGGCAGCACGCCACCCTGCAGGGCATCCTCAGCGATTATCGTGTATAAAGGCGCGCTCATCTTCCGATACCCGTAGCTATGGGTCATCTTGCCCCTGAGAAGCACGCGGGTTCCCTGCGTGAGTGTTTTGGCTATCCAGGGTTGATTGAACCAACTCGCCAGCATAACACCCGAATCATCGACGAGGGAAAGCTCGACGATGACCATCCGTTTCCTGATGCGCTTCACCTTTACCTCATCGACCGTCCCCATGACGCTGGAAACCTCGCCGAGGGGTGCACGTGCCAGCGAAACGATCTCAGAGAAGTCGTTATAGCGCAAGGGGTAGTGAACCAGTAGTTCCCTGAGGGTGGTGATTCCGAGCTTCTGCAGGCCCTGAAGGCGCGTGCCCTGTGCGTAGCGTGTGTCGGAAACCGGCTGATCGAGGGACAGGCTCTGATCGATGCGACCCGCCATGAGATTATTCCAGAGCCATCACAAGGGGGTAGAGCGGCTGCTCGCCACGATGCGCATCGATCTCGAGGTCGGGGTAGTGCTTTGCGACCAAGGCGAGCAAGGCATCGAAGTCAGCCTGCGCATACTCCTGACCGGCAAGCAGTGTGACCGTATCAGCCTCATCGCGCATGAGGACGTCTATCAGACGGAGCGCCACATCGTCTACAGAGGAACCGACGACCTCTATCTCGTCATTGGCAATGCCTATGGTGTCGCCGTTCTTAATCTTTTGTCCCCCCTTGGCCTTGGCGTCCTTGATTGCCGTGGTGACCTCTCCATAGCGCACGCTGGCTATAGCCTCGGTCATGGCCTCGACGTTTTCTTCGAGCGAGCACTCAGGATCGACGGCAAACATCGCCGAAAACGCCTGCGGAACGCTTTTGGTCGGTACGACAGCAGCCGGCTTCTCGCTTATATCCACCGCAGCCGTAGCGGCTAAGATGATGTTCTTGTTGTTGGGGAAGATGATGACACTCTCCGCATTCACCTGGTTGATGGCATCGAGCAGGTCCTTCGTAGAAGGATTCATGGTCTGGCCGCCACTGACGATACCATCGACACCGAGGGATCGCAGTATCTTCTCGATACCAGAACCGCTGGCAACGGCGATAAAACCAAGGGGCTTGGGGGGAGCATCCGCGCTACCATTCACAGACTCACCTGCGGCAGGCTTGGGCGACTCTGCTCCCGTGCCCGTGGCGACCGCTGCCTCGGAGATGTCTCGTCCGATTTTCTCGAGACGCTCGGCGCTTTGGAGCTGCATGTTATGGATATGCACTTCAGCAACCTGCCCGCGCTCGGTCATATAGCTGAGCACCGTGCCCGGTTCATTGGTGTGCACATGCACCTTGAAGTCGGGATGTGAGCCAACAAGCAGCTCGCAATCGCCCAGGCTGGTCAGGAAGTCCACAGCGGCATCGACAGCAAGTGTCTGGCTATGCAGCAGGAACTCGGTGCAATAGAGGTAGGCACTCCCCTCCCAATCGTTAATCTGCTCGATCTCGACCTTTGGATAGATGCCCTCTGAGCCCGCCCCACTCGGAGCCACCCAGACCACAGCGCTCTCACCCGTAATCGATGCAACAAAACCATCGATCAGGATGGCAAGGCCAAAGCCCCCTGCATCGACTACGCCGTTCTCCTTGAGAACCGGCAAAAGCTCGGGGGTGCGTTTTACGGAGGCGTACGCCTCCTCTGATAAGGCTCGCAGTGCTGTGCTGCCATCGAGTCCTGCCTCGGCACTGCGGTGGGCGCTCTCCGCCGTATCGCGCAACACGGTCAGGATGGTTCCCTCCACCGGTTTGCGTACCGCGCTGAACGCAACCTCGACCGCGTTTCCCAGAGCATGGGAGATGCTCTCTGCATCGAATCGCTCAAAGTCAGCTATGCCCTCGCAGACGCCACGGAGGATCTGCGAGGTTATGACGCCTGAGTTGCCGCGGGCACCCATCAGTGAGCCATGGGTGACGGCGCGCCGCAGGTCTGCCGTGGTTGCGTCGGGCGGCAGTGCCTGCACCTCGCTCACGACCGTTTCCATTGTGAGCGACATGTTCGTGCCCGTGTCGCCATCCGGTACAGGAAAGACATTGAGCCTGTTCACCTCATCTTTGCGATCAGAGAGCGCGCGCGATGCGGCGAGGATATGGGGGATGAAATCTGCTGCGGACATAAAAATCGTATCTCCGGATCTCTCGGACTGGAAGATATGCAGACCTAGCTCTTCTTCAGGTGTATGCCTTGCACGTGCACCCGCACGTCTGCAATCTTGATCTGGACGAATTGCTCCAACACGTAGCGCACGCTGTTTGCCAGGCTCTTTGAGACTGCCGCCAGGTTCGTGCCGTTCTCGATGATGACGTACAGGTCGATAACCGCGCCCTCCTCCTGGACATCAACAAGAATGCCACGGCGCAACTTCTGCGCGGGGAGCAATTTGGCAAATCCGTCCTGCACGGTAGGCGCCGCCATACCGACAACGCCATAACTCGCGAGTGCCGTATAGCCCGCAAGCTCCGCGATGACCCCGTCAGCGATATGCAGGGCTCCAGGAACCCTTGGTGTATCTTTATCAGCCATGAAAAACCTCCGTACTGTGCCGCCCTGCTACGTTCATGGTGCAATATCGTACAGTATACCATGTGGCAAATGACGGTCGCCGGGTTCCTGTGATAAAGTGCAAGTCTACAATGTTCGACCAACAGTTGCTTCTCTCACTGCATGTGAGAGAAGGCAATTCTGTAATGATACCGGAGTAATGATGACAGACATAGCACTTCGTCTCAACAAGGAAGTGATTATACTCGATGGAGCCATGGGTACCATGCTTCAGCGTGATGGGTTTGACACGGATGGCTGCAACGAGTTACTCAACGTCCTTGACCCCGAGTCGATAATCGCCATCCACAACCGCTACAAGTTGGCGGGGGCGCAGGCTCTCACCACCAATACCTTTGGCGGCTCACGCGCCAAACTTTCCGAGTATGGCCTGGAAGATCGTGTCGAAGAGCTCAACCGAGCGGCCGTCCGCCTTGCAAAATCGGTAAAGCCCGAACACGTATTGGCCGACGTAGGCCCCTGCGGACTCGTGCTCGAGCCCCTGGGAACTGCTACCTTTGATGAGGTATTTACCCAGTATGTCGAGCAGATCAATGCTCTTGCGGCAGAGCAGCCAGATGCCCTGCTCATCGAGACGATGTCTGACATTGCTGATGCCCGCTGTGCCCTGCTTGCCGCCAAATCCTGCTGTGATCTGCCGGTGTTTGTCAGCTGCACCTTTGATGCCTCAGGGTATATGGAACTTTCCGGAACCGACCCCGCAACCGCAGCCGTCATCCTTGAAGCCTGTGGTGCTGATGCCATCGGCATGAATTGCGGACTCGGCCCCGACCAACTGCTCCCTTTGCTTAAGCGGATGGCGGCGGCAACCTCGCTTCCTCTCATCATCAAACCAAATGCAGGCATCCCCCATCTCGACGACTCTGGCGCGACGGTCTTTCCAGGAACCGCTGACGAACTTGCACGGGCGGCACATGAGTTCTGGCTGCTCGGTGCCCAGTTTATCGGCTCCTGCTGCGGATCTACACCTGTATTCACGAGTGCGCTCTACGGTTCGCTCTCCGGCAGGGACGTGATTGCACGCCCAGCGCCCCCCTCTGCTACACATATCGTACTTGCCTCACCTAACCACAGCGTCTTTCTCGGAGCGGATATGCCCTGCGCTATGATTGGCGAGCGTATCAATCCAACCGGCAAGCCCGAGCTCGCTGCCGAGCTTGAGGCCGGCAAGATGTCCATTGTCCGTCGCTTCTGCGAAATGCAGGAAAACGCGGGTGCTGGTCTCATCGACGTGAATGTCGGAGCTCCCATGGTCGATGCCAAACAGGCTCTTCCCCAGGCAGCGCTCGCCCTGCGAGGATTCACCTCCTGCCCCCTTGTCTTTGACACAACCGACCCGCTTGCCCTGGAGGCAGCGCTTCGCATCTACCCGGGACGCGCGCTCATCAATTCCGTCAATGGGGATCCTGAGAGTTACGAACAGGTATTTCCTCTGGCGCGACGTTATGGAGCGGCGGTCATCGGGCTCGCCCTCGATGAGAAGGGCATACCCACAACAGTCGAGGGAAGACTTGAGATCGTTCAAACCATACGTACGGCAGCTCACGCCCATGGTCTGCGTGACAGTGACCTGCTCTTTGATCTGCTCACCATGTCTGCCGCAACTGACCCGAACGCACCTGAGGTCACCGCGCGCGGCGTCGAGAACTTGACGTCCTTGGGGCTTGGATCCGTTCTTGGGGTTTCCAACGTCAGCCATGGCCTCCCCAACCGCTCGCAGCTCAACGCTGCTTTTGTGCAGGTGGCCATCGCAGCTGGACTCTCGGCTGCGATAGTCAACCCAAACGACGAGGTCATGCGCGGGGCTATCGCTTCCAGCAATGCTGCGGGGGGAAAGCTTGGTTTCGATGAGGCTCTAACCCGTTGGCGTGGAGCGTACGAACAGGCTCTTGCCTATGCCTCCGGTAGCCTGGATACCCTTGGGTCAGCTTCGACCTCAGCCGCAACAGTGCAAGGGGAGACAGCCGACACTGCGCAGGCCCAGGGCGCAGCGGCCAAGCCCGAAGGCGACCTCACCCCAGAACAGAGGCTCCGAAAGGCGGTATTACGCGGCGATAAGGATGCAACCCCTGATCTCATCGACGAGGTCGTAGAAAACGGCCTGGCCCCTGATCGTATCGTTGACGAAGTGCTTGCCCCGACGCTTCACGATCTGGGCGAAGCCTTTGCGCGCGGTGAGGCTTTCCTGCCCCAGATGATGCTTGCTGCCGGCGCCATGAAGGTCGCCGTCGTGCGCATCCGCGAGAAGCTGCCACCCAAGGATGAGAAGAACAGCGCAGGCAAGGTGCTGTTCTGCACCGTGAAGGGTGACGTGCATTCCATCGGAAAAGACATCTGTGTCGCCCTGCTTGAGAGCCAGGACTTTACCGTGTTTGACCTGGGGGTCGATGTGCCAACCGAGCGCATCCTTGAGGTCGCTCGTGCTGAGGATGTCAATGTCATCTGTCTCTCGGCGCTCATGACGACTACGCTGACCCACATGAAGGAAACCGTGGAGGCCATCTATCAGAAGTTGCCCGCATTCAAGGGCGTCGGCAACAAGGCGGTGGCTGTTGGCGGAGCGGTCGTAACCGAGCGGTGGGCGGAGAGCATTGGTGCGCGCTACTCCCCCGACGCACCAAGCTGCGTTGATCTCATACGCGGCATTTGCTGCCGATAGGCCATTCTGCTACAATGCTTCGGTTCGCCCAATGAAGGATTTGACAGCCTGCTGGGCTGTTGAAGGAGCTGCGAGCACGACGACCGGGTTGGCGAACACAGAAAAGACAACAAGCACAAGATGCAGTTGGAAGGATAGGACACGTGGCAAATATAAAGAGTCAGAAAAAGCGCAATCTCACCAACGAGAAGGCACGCCTGCGCAATCGCGCCGTCCGCAGTGAGCTCAAGACGGCGACGCGTGCCGTACTCGACGCCGTAGCTGCTGGGGATAGTGCCGTGGCACAGGAGAAGGCGCAGCATGCGGGCAAACTGTTGGACAAGGCCGCCTCAAAGGGCATCATCCACAAGAATCAGGCGGCAAACCGCAAGTCCGGCGTCGCGAAACTCGCTAACACCGTCGGGTAGCCACCGATTAATCGGTGGCTTACCAGTGGTAAACGAGCGGGTCAGAGACGCAAAGAGACGCAGGCTCAGCTCAATCGGTTTTGCACAAATCGACCAACCAGAGTCGAAGCAGATGGTCGGCATCAGACCCCGACTTCATCTGCTTTTCTCTTTGTGGCGCCGCTTTCAGCGCCCCTT